>JAOZPL010000176.1 GCA_029932795.1 Candidatus Zixiibacteriota bacterium
TGGTCTTTCCGGCACTACCGATATCCTTCAGATGAAAATTAATCTGGCCATGACGCAATTGGCCAACGAAGGGGATATCGGGGTGATCCTCATTCTGGCCATTGTCACCATCCTGGCCGGGGTCGGTTTCAAGCTGGCTCTGCCGCCGTTTCATCAATGGGCGCCGGATGTTTACGAGGGCGCACCCACACCGGTAGCGGCATTTCTCTCGGTCGGCTCCAAAGCGGCCGGATTAGTTGCTTTCGCCAAGATATTCGTCAACGGTCTTTATGCTTTCTACGATCCGGTGATGATCCCCAACGACTGGGGTATCCTGGTTGGTCTTATGGCGGTGGCGGCGATGATTGTCGGTAATGTGGCGGCTGTTCGCCAGACTAACATCAAGAGAATGCTCGCCTATTCCACGATCGCTCAGGCCGGGTACATCATGATCGGGATGGTGTCTCTCAACGAATATGGACTGGCTTCGGTCGGTTTCTATATGTTTGCTTACATGTTTGCCAATATGGGAGCATTTGCGGCGGTGGCAATCATCGAGGATCAAACCGGTTCATGTGAGATAGCCAGCTATAAAGGCTTGGTTCGCACATCTCCGTTTTTGTCCATTGCTCTGGCGATTTTTCTCCTGTCGCTAGCCGGTATTCCGCCGCTGGTCGGTTTTTTTGGCAAGTACTATGTTTTTGCGGCGGCCATCAGCATGGCTGGACAGAACGCAGTCTATCGCTGGCTCTACTGGTTGGTCGGTATTGGGCTGCTGACCTCGGTGGTGGCGCTGTATTATTATGCCAACGTCATCAAAGTGTCCTGGTTTGCCGGGGAGCCCTCACCACACAAGATCCAAATTTCCGCACCGGCGATGGCCGTGATCGTGATTGGACTGGTGGGTGTCTTCTTCTTTGGCCTCTATCCGGAGCCGGTGGTAAGATTCGCGTCGGAAATGCCCTTCTCGCTGGGCTTTGTCCCTCACTAAGGGGTTAATGCTGTTGACATTGGTTGTGGCGTCCTCTATAATCAGACGAAGATTGTATGGGAGGCGAGCTTTTAGAATGTCTGTCATTAATAATCTGATTGACATTATTAAGCGGTATTTTATTAGCGGGGTTCTGGTCGTCGTACCGGTTATTCTGACGTTCATTGTCTTGCGCTTCCTTTTTGAGACAATTGACGGAATCCTTAAGACATATTTGCACAATATCTTGGGTTACTACCGGACCGGACTCGGTGTTCTCACGATTGCTCTTTTGATTCTTCTTTTTGGTGTGCTGACCAGGAATTATGTGGGCAGCCGGATTTATCGGGCGGGCGACCGCCTCCTCGTCCGGATGCCGATTATCCGCCCTATTTATTCTGCAGCCAAGCAGTTGCTGGAAGCAATGACTACATCCACCGGCGGATCGTTCAAAGAGGTTGGGCTGGTCGAATACCCCCGAAAAGGGGCTTATCAACTCTGTTTTGTCAGTCGGTACTTTGAACTTGATGTTGAGGGGGAGAAGCGGAAGTTTGTGGCCGTGTTTGTGCCATCAACACCGACTCCAGTATCCGGAATGGTCGTCATTGTGCCTGTTGAGGAGGTCTTGCGGCTCGACATGAGTGTTGAAGACGGCATTAAGTTTCTGGTATCCGGCGGAGTAGCTTCCCCGGAACTCGTAAGGCACCGGATGGCGCAAAAGCAATCAGTAAGTTAGAGGTATCATGTGAAACTGGCAAATCTCCTGATGGAACGACGCATCAACATGGATCTCAAGGGGCGAACCAAGGACGATGCTGTCCGGGAGCTCCTTGCGATGATTGGTGACGAAGGTATCAGCTTTGATAGTGACGAGGTTCTTCGGTGCATTCGTGAACGTGAAGAGGTGGAGAACACCTCCTATGGTCATGGTTTCGCCTTTCCTCATGCCCGAACCAATGCCGTGAAGGAACTCTATATCGTGGTTGGTATCTCCCGGCAGGGATTGGAAGACAAGACCGCCGATGGCATCCCGGTGTATGTTGTCTGCCTGTTGTTGACACCATCCACGATTGCGAAGTTGTACCTTCAGACCCTCTCGGGTATGGCCACGTTTGCACGAACAGAGGGAATACTTGATAAAATCCGAGTTCTGACGCATAAGGCCGATTTTATTAAACTGATCGCCGAGGCCAATGTAACGGTGGACAAGGAACTGATGGTCAAAGACGTGATGCGCCATCAGGTGGCAGCCGTAACTCCCGACGACACCCTCAAGGAGGTGGCCAACAGGATGTTCCGTCATCGTCTCTCGGCCCTGGCGGTGTTGGATGAGTCGAACCGGCTGCTGGGGGTGATAAATGATCGTGACCTGATCAAAGCAGCCCTGCCGGATTACAAAGCCTTGATATCAAACCTCAACTACTCTATTGATATTGAACCCTTTGAAGAGCTGCTTAAGAAGGAAGACAAAATCAAGGTTTCTCAGCTCTATCGTGAAGATTTCGAGGTAACTTCTCCGGAGACAAGGATTGTCGAAGTAGCGGCCATGATGATATTCAAAGACATCAGAAGGGTATTTGTTGTCAATGAGGGCCTGTTGGTCGGCGTGTTGCTTCGCAAAGACATCGTTAATATGATCATACGGGGCTGATACCAAGGCGCGCTCCCAGCGACTGAATGAGCGATATATGGCCCACCCCCGCGAGAGATACCAGGTAAGTTTTTCTCTCTACCTGTTTCTGTTTGGGGTTGTTCTGGTGACGCTGCCCGGATTCTGTCTGGGTGTTTTGTCTATTCATGTGGGGCCGGTGGTCGGGGCACTGGTCTTCGGTCTGGCCATATTCGGAGCGGCCTTTCTCTTATCCTGGGGAGCTGAGGCAGCCCAGATCGACGTTTCAGAATCTCTGGCGGTAGCCCTTCTGGCCCTGATCGCGGTTCTGCCCGAATACGCAGTTGATTTTGTTTTCACCTGGAAGTCGGCTCACGACCCCTCACAGGCGCACTACGCTATTGCCAACATGACCGGCTCTAACCGGCTGCTGGTTGGGCTGGGGTGGCCGCTGGTGCTGCTGCTGTATATCCTGACCAAGAACAGGAAGGAATCTGTTATTATCCTCGCTGAGACACACCGGGTGGAGATTTTCTACCTTGCGGTGGCAACCCTCTACTCGTTCATCATCCCGCTCAAGGGGTCTTTGACCCTGATTGACACAGCCATACTGGTAACACTGTTTGCGCTGTACGCGCGACGGGCGGCGCAGATGGAGAAAGTAGAGCCGGCGGTAATCGGACCAGTCAGGATTCTAGCCAATATGAGTGCAGGCTGGCGACGCTTGACAACCATCCTGTTGTTTCTGTTCCCCGGGTCGGTGATCTTCTTTGTGGCCGAACCGTTTGCCATGTCTCTACTGGTCACAGCACGGTCTCTTGGTCTGAACGAGTTTTACGTCGTGCAGTGGCTGGCGCCTCTGGCCTCGGAGTCGCCGGAGTTCATTGTGGCGGCTACCTGGGCGCTCCGTGGTTGGGCCGGCTCAGCCCTAAAAGTACTCATCTCCTCGAAAATCAACCAGTGGACTTTACTGGTTGGGTCAATTCCCCTCGTCTTTGCCATATCGGGCCAGGCGATCAGACCGTTCGGGCTGGATGATCTGCAGAACCACGAGCTGATTCTTACGGCCGCGCAGTCACTTTTTGCCGTGGCGGTGCTGGTCAATCTGCGGTTCAGTCGCACCAATGGTCTGTTTCTGGCCACCCTGTTCCTGCTTCAACTATTCATTGCCGGGATTCGTCTGGAAGTAACCGTCGCGTATCTTCTTCTGGCGATATATTATCACATAAAGCATCGCGCCAGTCTGCTTCCGGCGGCCCGTCTAGGGCTGGATCTCAGGCGGAAGTCTTCCGGTTAGGACTGTTGCTGTTTTTCTTTTTCTCTCGAAATCCGATTCGTGGAAAGGGATTGACAATCGAACTGGCGATATTGGTCAGGTGGGCGTTAATCCGTTTGAGACAGCGAGCATACATGGCTAGGCAGACCGAGTCGCTGACGCCGAGCACCTCGTCCTTCTGCGCGATCATGTCATAGACAACACTGTCGCTTGCCCGTGAGGTTACCTCTTCCACTTGCATCACCTCTCTTGCCCGCATCTTATCCTGCGTTTTCAGAACGTCGATTACCTTGGGGAAGTTTTTCTCGATGGTCGCTTCTACAGAGCGGACTATTTCTTCGCATTTTCCACCCTTGAGCATCCGTTTGTGCCGTGTCGCCAGGTCGGCGATGTTTTTGGTGTAGTCGCCAATACGTTCGACATCGATTACGATAGAGACTAACATCAGGCCGGGGACAAGGTTCTGAGTCCCGGCAATCGTCAGGTGCGTCAGGACCTTACGACGAACTTCTCGCTCATATTTGTTGATCTTGCGGTCCGTCTTTCTGATGTCAAACGGGAGCTCATCGGTATCGGATTCACGCAATGTCCGGCGCGATGCATCGTACATCTTGTGATCAAACTCCATCATCGTCACCGTTGTATTGTAGGCCTCATCCAGCAGGTTCTCGGAACTGAACAACTCACGAAATTTCTTAAACATATTCTTACCCCATTATATAAATGACTATTACAGGTATAAGGAAAAAGACTACTCCTATGAAAGCAATCGGTATCAGTTTAGACCGCTGGGTGGCCTTGCTCAATTTCACAGCCAGGCCGATAGGTATTTTTTTCAACGGCCAGAAAATGGCGATGCCATAAGCATTAAAAATCATATGCGCGAAGGCGACCGCCACGGCTTCTGTTGAACCGGTGGCGAACGAGGCCAGAAATGCCGTGATGGTGGTGCCCATGTTGGCACCCAGCAGGTAGGGATAGATCTGCTCCAACGTGATAACA
>JAOZPL010000177.1 GCA_029932795.1 Candidatus Zixiibacteriota bacterium
TTCGTTTCTCCCAGAAGCTTTAACACCAGCACCTCCAGAGCTATTTCCGGTTTAAGTTTCTGTCGCCGTAACGAGGCATCCGCCTGGGCAACCTCTATTAGTATTTGCTCAAGCTGCTCGTTTTCAAACTTGGGCACCTGCGCCCGGTACCGTCCGGCGAGCCAACGAAATCTGGCGGGGAGTGGCTTGCCGTTCTTTACCAGATAGAGAAAAAGAAAATGCTGCCCTATAAAAAACAGAATCCCGGTTGCAGAATTGCCGTCGCCGAGCAAGGCTCTCACCTGCCGCAACACCCGCCGACTGTCCCCGGCGACTATCTCCTCAGCCAGACTGAATACCGAGTACACTTGGAACCCGGACGAGACATGCCGAACATCCTCCACCGTCACGGTACCGCCCTGTTCCTCATAGTCCACCAGCTTGTTGACCTCTGCCTCCAGCGCGCCGCGGTTTCCGGCAATCAACTCGGTCAGTATGGTCAGCGCCTCAGGTTCTATCTTCAGTTCGCGCTCGCTCAGCTTGCGTCTGATCATACCGGCTGTTTCGCGGGCCGTCAGTTTTTTGAACTCCACAGTTTCAGCCGCCTGAGCAATCTTGTTCATGAAGGCCGACTTTTTCTTGGGCGTCCGCGCTGAGGGCGTGCTGAACACCACTATGCGATTCGGGTCAGGTGGTGTCAGAACCTTAAGTATCCGGTCAACCTCGGTAGGCCTGTAGCACTGAACATTGGAGACGGTTATAATCTGCCGTTCACCCAGCATGGGGTAAACGGCCAGCTCGGCCAGAATGTCGGCGCAACCGGTTTTCCTGGCGTCAATCTTGCAATAATTGGTGGTCAACTGCCGGTCCGGTAGAAACTGGTGGGCGAGATACTTCTCCGCCTCAATAATCCGGTAATCCTCACTACCGTAGAAGTAGTAAACCGGCTTGAATCTACCTGCTGAGATATCTTCAAAAAGCTTCTTGGGAGTGGTGTCATGTTCCTGGAGAGTCATGCTCGTAGTATAGCACGCCTTCCGGAAGATGGTCAATCGAAAAGGAGGTCAAGAGCGGTGTTGGACTGTCGCGGCACCCATTGCAGCGAGAATCGATACTTCTGCCGATAGTTGTATGCTCTCTGCATCAGGTGGGCCAGTTCCTCGGGTGATTTCTCACGTCCATTGACCTGGTTGACAACCGATAGGTTGTTGCCATAGATCTGAAAGGCGTGATTGGAGAAGTACTTCTGGTTGGAGTCGATGAACTCCAGCAGCGCCAGCAGGGAGGCCAGGTCAGAGTGGTTCTGATTGACCCCGGCGAAGGGGGCCTTGAACCGAATCCCGACATCAGGGATATAGAAGGAGACCACCACTGATTTGCCGTCCGGGTGGTCTCCCGGTAGCTCAAAAGTTCCAAAGTAACATTCCACGGAGGGAGATAGAGCAACCCCTGTGCCTTTTCACCCTGGCACCGACAGGATAGCTTGTAGGTTGTATTGCAAGAGCTTAGAGGCAGGCAATTATTGCTAAACAGCGGCTTTCTGCACCGGTTTTCATACTGAAGTGATATAAAGGGCTTCTTACTCCGCGATGTCTTGCGCGGAGCTTAAGCCCAGAATAATCTTACGGCAGGGGTGGAACCCTGCCAAGCGACGGGAATCGTCTCTCCCCTCCCCGACCGGCAGATCTCCCGTTCTGCTGATCACCGGTTAGATGTTGTCTCAGGCCTTGCTTATGGCTTGCTATAAGTATGACCTGACACTACGACAACCCCCCGTACACTCTCTCCGCGTAGCGGTCCGTCATGCCGGCGATGTAGTCGGCGATGACGGTCTCTTTTTTTTCTGCCAGAAGCATCTTCTGAAAGCGCTCGGGCATCAGAGAGGGGTCTTCCATGAATCTCTGAAAGAGAGCTCTCACAACCTTTTTGGCCCGTTCCGCCCGCTCCAGCAGTCGGGGATGATGGTACAGCCGATCTCGCAGGAACTCTTTCAGTTCTTTTACCTGTGTTGACAGTTCCTCCGAATACGCCGACATCCTTTCTGGCGCCGTGCGCAGGGAATCAATATCAACTATGCCGTACGCATCGATACGCCGCTGTGTCTCAATCAGGACATCGGTCGTCATCCGGTCAATAAGCCAGCGCACCAGCCAATATCGTGTCTGATCACCTGCCGAACCGGCAAGGCCGCTCTCATCGCCAAGAAGGAGATCGCACTGGTCGGCCCATATTGAGAGGCCAGTGATGTCATCGAACGTTATCAGCCCCGACCTCAGCCCGTCATCGATATCGTGAGCGTTGTAGGCGATTTCATCGGCGATATCAACGAGTGACGCCTCGAGGGACGGGCGCTGTTTGGGATCAAAATCCGGATGTGTGAGAGGTACGCTGGTTTCATGTTTGACAATCCCCTCGCGCACCTCGTAGGAGAGGTTCAATCCGGGGTGTTCCGGATAACGCTGCTCCAGAACGTCCACCACCCGAAGTGATTGAAGATTATGATTGAAACCGCCTGAGTCAGCAAGCAGCTCATTGAGGATATCTTCGCCCGAGTGCCCGAATGGCGTGTGTCCTACATCGTGCACCAGGGCCACCGCCTCGATGAGGTCTTCGTTTAGACAGAGATTGCGTGCCAGAGTGCGGCTTATCTGGGCCACTTCGATAGTGTGGGTCAGCCGTGTACGGAAATGATCTCCCTCGTGGGGAAGGAATACCTGCGTTTTATACTCCATTCGGCGGAACGCCGTGGAATGAACAATCCTATCCCGATCCCGCTGAAAGACCGTCCGCAGTGGGTGTTCTGTCTGCGGGTATATCCTCCCCCTGGAATCGAACGAGAGGGTAGCATACGGGGCCAGCACTTCGCGCTCGCGTAGTTCGATATCCGCCCGGCTAATCAAAATCATTACCTCGTTTTTTGGTTACTGTGCCCGAACGATACGAAACCGAGACCGTGTGCGAGAGACCGAGCACCGGGTGCACGGTAGCGGCATAGAATATTGAACCGGCTTTCACCCGCAACTCAATCCCACCCCCGTACTCCATTGGCTTGGTTGAGACGCCCCAGAAAAACGATGAACCACCGGACAGCCTGATCTTCTGTCCGAAAGCCCAGCGCGGCTTTTCCTTGTTTTGAAATATCGTACGACCGGTAATTGAAAACGAACTCTCCCCCCTTAACTCCCAGGAGAATGAAGCAACCGGCTCGATAGCCAGCGCCTGTTCATACAGTTTGGGCGAAGTCAGATTGTCGGCGTCCAGAGCTAAAAACAAGCGACGTGTCCGGTATGAGGCTCCCAGTCCGAGAGTCGCCGCGCGAAACTGGCCGTAGTTGTTGCCGATATCCACCATCATACCCGACAACGATGCCCCGACATAGAGAGAATCAAACTGAGCAGCCAGAGACCATTTCAGCGTTCGCTCCGCGTACAGTTCGGTCCCGCCAAACTGCGAAAGGCCGACGGCAGTCGTCACTGCTCGCCACCGATACGCCCCCGCCAGAAATACGTAATCAAGGTCAGCCAGTTCATACTTGCGATTGTATCCCATCTCTACCTGCCACTCGCCATCAGAGATGCCGCCGCTCGGCAGGTTCACCAGTGTGGAAGCTGATGGTTCCGACAACAGTACCGCGCCCCCCATGCCGGCACCGCGCGAAGTGATATAATCAAATGCCCCGACCGCCGGTGTTAACCAGACGGATACTGCGAATACTGCGATTACGATCCTATGACTTATCACCGGGCTATCACAATCGTTTTCTTGAGTGCCTCCACCCCGGCGGCTTCCACGTAAAGGATGTAAATCCCTATCGTGAGACGGTTACCGGAATTCGCCCGACCATTCCATTGATATATAAAACCGTCCTGGAGGTCTGGCGACTCGTTTTCGAACGTCTTCACGACGCGCCCATAACGATCATATATCTTCAGCGTATAATCGTTCGCCGATGGCGCTTCGATCTTGATCGTCGTTTCATCGTCAATGCCGTCGCCATCAGGAGAGATTATCTGCGGGTTGATTGTAACCTTCAAACCGCTAGCGTGCGGCAATAGCCGGACCAGGTTCGGTTCACCAGGACTCCCGCCCGGTTCGACTGAAAGCCCCCACTCATCGGGTGTGGCGGTCTGTTCGCTGCGAGACCAGGTATGGTTATCCTTGAACGTTGTCTGGAAAACAAAACTGTCGGCTGCGATACCGTAGTTGTCAACCAATCGCACGACATCACCGGCGTTGTTCAGCGCGGGCCAGCTTGGGGGCTGGCAGAGAATGCCGTCGAACGCAAGATAGAACAGTTCAAACGCCAGCGCGTCCTGGGCCAGCACAATATACTCACCGGGCCCCACAACCAGCGGCTGCTCTGCAATAACGTGAAGTCCGACCTCATCACCTATCATCCAGCCGGAGATATCAACAAAGTCATCGCTGCTATTTCGTATCTCTACCCATTCTGTTGATAACGTGGTTTCGGGATTGGCCAGAACCTCGTTAAGAATCAGGGGCGGGTAATCGACTCCCGGAGCAAAATAATCGAGCTGGTTGTTTTCCGGCCGGTCGTCATCTGCAAGCGACGCCAGCAGATGAGCATAGACACCGGGCAGCTCCAGCAGGGTGTTCATAATCATCGTGAAACCGGTATCGATATGCGGGATCGACATAACGGTAATGACATCGCCTCTATTGTCTACCTGGCTGGAATCGAAATAACAGAGAGTCAGAGTTCCGTCAGTAATGAGATTCTGACCACGATTGACAATCGTAAACGTGTGTAACATCCGGTCATCTCCGAAGGTAATGTTCACACTGTCCAGAGCCAGGTCATACGGTAACGGCGTTACAGAATTGACCCGTCCCGGA
>JAOZPL010000178.1 GCA_029932795.1 Candidatus Zixiibacteriota bacterium
ATCAGAAAGACGCCGACCACTATGTGACCGGGAATCACACAACCCATCTGGCTATCGGTTATGCTCAGATCTGTTACTCTTAGAAACCCGTCTATAACGTTTTGTATGTTCTCCAGCGATGGTTCGTCGTCAACAATCAGCAGTTTAGGGCGCTTCATGCTTCAAGTTATGACGATCTTCCATGCCGGGCACTCATAAAAAAAGCCCGCCGGAGCAGGCGGGCGTAATATTCGGTCATGAGAGGATGTTATTCCCCCGTTCCAAAGAAGACTTTCACGCCAACCCGTACATCGAGCATGGCAGCATTCTCTCCAAAAATATAATCCACATCGTCGTAGGTGCCGGTCGTTTCATCGCTGAAAGCATAGTGGTAATTCACCTCCAGGAAAACACCGCTATAATCTGCCGTGTAATAGAGGAAACCACCACCGATTCCAAGGGCAAAAATCGGATCATACGAAAGTTCGCGCAGCTTGTGAACACTGTACTTGTCCAGCACTAGCGTGGTAAACTTGGGGTTATCAACCCCCGCGTGAACTTTCACATACGGTACCAGATTAGATTCGCCAAAGAAATAACGCTTGAGATAAAGGCTCGGATTGTAAAAACGGTGCTTCAGATTCCCGGCATCCTCATCCGTATTCAGAGTATGCTGGGAGTATGTGAAATCAAGCCCAAGGACCACATCCGGCGTAAGAAAAAGACCAAAATCCAGACCGATGTCAAAACCAACATCCGTTCCAATCTTCGGGCCTCCGGGAGACATCCAATCAGTAAGACCGCTCATCGGAAGAGCTGCCCCGCCGAAGACGATAATCTCAAGAATGTCCTTTTCTTCTTCCTCGATATCCTGAGCAAACCCGGATAGGTTGCAAAGCAGGATGACCAATACGAAAGCCATAAAGAGCTTTTTCATTACCGCACCCTCAGCTATTTAGAAACCAAGTTCATCCTCTTGTTGGAAGGCGCCGATTATGGCGGCCAGTCCTCGATAACCCAAACAGGCAGCCAAGATAATCCATGCCGGCGCACCTTGTCAACAGATTATATTCACGGCCGCTTTTTAGCTCAGAATCCGAACCATGACCGGGATGGAAAGAAGTCTCCGGGTACCTCACGATTACAGCAGGTGCAGGAAAAAACTGTTGAATTAATCTGAATAAATGGTAAATTTGTCACTTATAGATAGGATTCAAGGCGGTAAATGAAAATACTTGTTGTAGGTTCCGGCGGACGGGAACATGCCATTACCTGGAAGTTAAAGCAGTCACGGAAAGTTGACAGTATATTCTGTGCCCCGGGCAACGCCGGCATTTCTTTGCTGGCCAACTGCGTGAATATCAAAGCCGATAATATTCGCAGCCTGGCTGACTTTGCAAAACGCAACAAGATCAATCTGACTGTAGTTGGACCGGAGCAGCCGCTCGCAATGGGGATTGTGGATGAATTCAAGCGCCGCAAGCTGAAAATCTTTGGCCCCGTGAAAAAAGCCGCCCAGATCGAGAGCAGCAAGGTCTTCGCCAAGGAATTCATGCAAAAGTATCACATTCCGACCTCGCCGTTCAAGGTGTTTGACAACTCCGTCGAAGCTATCGGCTTCTGCAAGTCAGTGGAATACCCGGTGGTGATTAAGGCCGACGGTCTGGCGGCCGGTAAGGGTGTGATTGTTGCCGGGAATTTCAAGGAAGCCACGCGTGCCATCGAAAGCATGTTGGTGAAAAAGACGTTCGGCAATTCCGGCAACCGCATTGTGATCGAATCATTTCTGCGTGGCCAGGAGGTCTCCGTGATGGCCATTACTGATGGCAAGGCCATTGTACCCCTGCTCTCCAGCCAGGACCACAAGCAGGCGTATGAGGGGGATAGCGGCCCCAATACCGGTGGGATGGGAGCATACTGCCCCACTAGCTTTGTCAATCAGAGCGTAATGAAGGATGTGAACGACTACATTCTCAAACCTGTAGTCACCGGCCTCCGCAACGAAAACATTACCTACCAGGGAGTCCTTTATGCTGGTCTTATGCTCACCGACACCGGTCCGAAAGTTCTGGAATTCAACTGCCGGTTCGGCGATCCCGAAACTCAGACGGTCCTCCCCCTGTTAAAGACAGATCTCGCCGATATTTTCTCGGCCGTAATCAGCAGAAAACTGGGTAACATGAGCAAACTGGCCTGGCGCCGAGGGACAGCTGCCTGTGTTATAATAGCTTCAAAAGGATATCCCGGTAAATATAAAACCGGCCACAGGATTACAGGGTTGCCCACCGGTGATAATAGCTCCTGTAATATATTCCACTCCGGGACGAAACGAAACGGCAACAACTGGTTCACTGCAGGTGGCCGCGTGCTCGGTGTAACCGGAGTTGACAGCAACCTGAAAGCGGCTCTGGATAGAGCCTACAGACAGGTGAGAAAGATCCGATTCGAAGGGGCCAGATTTCGGCGTGACATCGGCTTTCGAGCCCTTAAGCAGATGAACAGGAGAAAATAACTCAGGTGGCAAAAGTACTTATCATAATCGGTTCTGAATCAGATCAGCAATACGCTGAGAAGTGCCGTGAGCAACTGAAATCTCTCGGCATAGACAGCAACACCGAGGTATCTTCGGCGCACCGCCACCCCCGGAGGACAGCCGATCTGAGTGCCGGCGCTCAGAGAAACGGCTTTGAAGTGATTATTGCAATGGCCGGTTTGTCGGCGGCTCTCCCGGGGGTTGTCGCCTCTCACTCCAATCTACCGGTGATAGGGGTTCCCTTGCCGGCGGCACTTGAGGGGATTGACTCACTGCTGTCAATTGTTCAGATGCCGCCCGGTATCCCTGTGGCCGGAGTTACGATCGGCATACCGGGAGCAAAAAATGCGGCTTTTCTGGCGGCCAGGATTCTCGCCCTAAAGTACCCTGAGGTCAACCGAGCTCTCATGGAACACCGCCAGTCAATGTAAATTCTTGAACCCAGACGAACCACGAATTGTATACGTAGATGCAAAATCCAACGCGCAAGTGAAAGGAGATTTGATGACTCTTTCAGCCCGTATCAGAACGGCATCGCAAACAGTTACCTTCATCCTCATCTGCGCCCTGGTAGTCAGCGGCACTTTTGCCACTGCCGACACTGAAAAAGCTAAAGAGCACTACAACCAGGGTGTTGCTGCTATGCAGGCCGGCCAGGCAGACTCCGCTGTCGCCGCTTTCAACCTGGCCATCAAAGAAGACCCGGAGTATTCTGACGCCTATCTGAATCTGGGTGTGATCCATTTCGAGAAAAGAGAGTGGGACAAGGCACTGGATTATTTCAAGACAGCAACCGAGAAGGACGACCAGAGTGTCGATGCATATGCCAACCTGGGCCGCGTACAGATGATGCTGAAGAAGTATGCCGAGGCCGAAGCCGCGTTCAAGACAGCAATCTCTATCGACAAGGGCAATGGGTCTCTGTATAAGGAACTCGGCAAGCTTTACTACCGAAAGAAGAACTACACAGAATTGATCAAGACGCTGAGCGAGGGGCACAAACTCAGCGGCGGTGATGATGTGTCATACTACATGCTCGGCAAGGGCTACCAGAAACAGGGCAAATTGAAGGAAGCCATCGCCGCGCTGCAGAAGTCAATCGATCTCAAGTCAAAGAACTACAATGCCCACTTCGCTCTCGGCCAGATCTATCTTGGCCAGGAGAAATACGTCAAAGCTGCCGGAGAGTTCAAAGCCGCCCTGAACGCCAAGCCGAAACAGGGGTACCGGGCCTCCTACAACTACGCAGTGGCAGTGGAATCCGGTGATCCCGATGCGATCAACACCAACATCGCCAACTGGGAAAAGTTTATTAAGCTGGCGAAGAATATTCCCAAGGCAAAGAGCGACGTTGCCATCGCTCAGCAGCACGTCAAGGAACTAAAAGAGCGTCAAAAACACGAGGAACTCCAGTAAGGTCCGACATGCCGACAAATGAGACGTGAGGCCCCGGCATACTGCCGGGAGCTGTTCTTATATCCATGACAAAACATAAAGCAAGATCTCTGGAGGTAGAGGTCTTGCTTCCCATAGCGGTGGAATAGACGCGCGACTAGTGCTCTGCGAATTCGATTCTTTCGAAATCCTCCCAGTCAACCATGATCTCGTCTCCATCCTCCAATGTGATGAAGATCCCCTTGTTGTCTTCATCGACGTCGTTGGACCCGTGAAGCCGGAACTCGCGGCCATCCCAGACAGTCACGGTAGCTGCCCGATACGATCTTTTTTCGATCTGCTTGATAAAACTAAAGTCAATGTTAAAGTCATTGTTGCGAAACTCGCCATCCAGAATCTCCCACGTATATTCTTCGTCATCATCCCAGCGGATGGTTCCAGTGTAGGTGTCGCCATCCTCCGTGAACACGGTCCCTTCCAGGAGGCGACCGCCATCGAAGGCATCATATGGAAGCCCGGACGGCGGATCGAAAAAAACAAGGTTGTCAAACTCGTCCCAATCCACTTTCACCTGACCAAAACCGGGATCGCAGACGATTATACCCCGGTTGCCACTGTTGACATCATTGGTCCCCCGGAGAACGATCTCATCACCGGACTTGAGAGTTACCGCGGCACTGCTGGAGCTGTACCGTTCTATAGCTGCAATTCTTGAGAACCTGATTCTGCGGTCTCTCCCCCGCTCCTCGCCGTCCAGCACATCCCGTGTGAACAACTCGTCGATATCCCAGCAAATGAACCCGGTGTACTCGTCGCCGCGTCTTGTCTCCAGTGTACCATAAAGGCGCTGACCGAAATTAGACGGATCGCTGGTAGTGGCGGACATGAAATCGATCCGTTCAATATCGTCC
>JAOZPL010000179.1:0-3216 GCA_029932795.1 Candidatus Zixiibacteriota bacterium
CCAATAATAAGCGAATAGACAAGCGGGATAATCCAGAAGAGAAGAAAAGTAGTGATCCAGGGGGAAGCAAGCAGCAGCGCGGTAGCTTTTTTTCCCTTCATTTGCTCTTGAGCTGCGTGATCTTGATTTGTGCTTCTCTCAGCGCGGTTGCCGGCAGACCGGACCCAAACAGCGCATCCTCTACAGCCTTTTCAATGATATCTTCAATATATACCCAATCAGGATCGACCGGCGGATGAACCGAAGTGCGAATCTGGCGAATGAATGCCTGCAGGTGTACATTGTCTGTAAAGTAAGAATCTGCCTGCGCTTTCAGGCTGGATGGATTGGCCGAGTGATTTGCCTTACAAAAAAGAACCTGATTCTCCGGCGAGGTGACGAAATCGATAAGCTTCAGCGCTGCTTCTTTGTTCTCCGAAGATGCATTTATGGCCAGGAATTCTCCCCCCAGGAAAGACCGGCCGGGGAACTCCGGGCCGGGGATGCTGGTGACTATCAGGTTGATTCGGCGGTTTTCCAGTGCGATTCTTTTGAGCAGCCAGTCGCCGGAGATTATGAAGCCGATCTTACCGTTCAGAAAAGCATCTTCAATGGCGCGCTGATTAGCTACAAATCCGCAGGAGTCATGCAGAATCTTGTACAGCTTCAGAGCCTCCACAGCTCTTGTTGAGGAAATGACGCAGTACTTGTTGTCATCGGAGAATATCTGAGCGCCGGCCGACCAGAAAAAGGGGAGATACTTTTTGTAAAGCCGATGCTTCTCAGCGGTATTGGATCCCCAGCCGTAAATGTCGGGACTGAGCGAATCGATCTGAAAGATGGCTCGTTTGAAATTATTCCAGTTGTAGGGAACGAAATCCTTGTCATAACCGGCTTTGTTCAGCAGGTCCCGATTGCCGTATAGAACCCGTGTTCCCAGGATCCAAGGACGTGCATAGATCTTCCCCTGATACGTTGCCATACCCCAGCCCTGGTAATCAGCACTATCAAGCGCCATGTGCGTCGAGATGTCCGTCAGTTGTCCGGCGTCGGCAAGTTGTGCAATCCAGTCAGAGCCCAGCTCCACAACGTCGGGTCCCGCCCCCGATGAAAACGCAATAATGATCTTCTCGTGGCCGTTGGCCCATGTGAGATCGGTCAGCTTGACATCAATATCCGGGTTGGCTTTTTCGAAGTCCCCAACAATGGCTTCAATAGTCGGCCTGACATGCGGATCGGTCCAGAATTGCCACCACTGAATCTTGGTTTTTGCTGCTGTTATCTGAGTGAGCGCCAGAACGACTACCGCCGTAACTAGCCATGATCTTCTCATTTGCCCTTAGCAACCTCCGGGTTTAACTGGCAGCTAATATATCAGTGTAGCAGGTACGGTCAATAAAAAATTCTTTTGGTTGATTTTCCTGATTCTGTTAGTGTGATTCAAAAACATGCTACTCAGTTGGACGGCACTCATCCTGAACGCCCAGATTACCTGGTTTGACATGCATCGTCTGCCTGTGCTCATCGGGACGCTGTTGTCAATAGCGATTGTCCTGTATGCAACGTATAACAAGCGAAGCCGTGACAGGTTCAGGATGCGGGAGATAGGGGGATTAAAAGCTGTTGAGGACGCGATTGGTCGCGCTACCGAGATGGCCCGTCCGGTACTGTTCACCCCCGGCTGGGGAGGGGATATCCAGCGACCGACTACCATCGCTTCGATGAATATCCTCAGCCACGTTGCCGAGAAAATCGCCCAGTACGACAGTCAGTTTGTGTATCCGACACATGATCCGGTCATTATGACAGTGGCCCAGGAGGTCGTGCGTGAGAGTTATGCTCGGGCTGGTTTTCCGGATCGCTTTGTGGAGGACAATATCCGCTACGTATCGTCGTCACAATTCGGCTACGCTGCCGCTGTCGAGGGTATGATCAGCCGACTGAAACCGGCTTCGATATTTTTGTTGGGCACGTTCGAGGCGGAATCCCTCATTCTGGCGGAGACCGGCAACAGCGTGGGTGCTATACAGATCGCCGGCACCGATTCCACCATTCAACTGGCATTTTTTATTGTCGCCTGTGACTACACGCTGATCGGCGAGGAGCTCTTTGCCGCCTCCGGTTACCTTTCGGGAGACAGATCGATTCTCGCCTCGGTCAGAGCTCAGGATATTCTAAAAATACTTATCATGCTATTGCTGATCGTCGCCGTTATCTGGGCTACGGTCGCACCTTCGTCAGAATGGTGGTGTTTCTAATGAGGCGGCGTATTCCCCAGTTTGTGTGTGGCCTTTTCGGCCTGGTGCTGTTTGCTGTCTATTTCTCACAGCATCCTGTCGCGGGTGCTATAAACGAGACCGTCCTGCGGGCTTATTGGCAAATCATTTTTGCGTTTACTTTGCTGGTTGGCATCGTCAGTTTTGTGCGCATCAATCTGCAGGCAGTCGAGAGGAGAGAGGAGCGCCCATATCGTCTCGTATCACTTGTCGGCTTGTTTATCATGCCCGCGCTGGCCCTCATATGGGGCATAAAGGGCGACTCGCCATTTATGTGGGTGTTTGAACATGTCCAGGTTCCAATGCAGTCCACCGTGTTTGCCCTGCTGGCCTTTTTCGTCGCCTCGGCGTCGTTGCGCGGTTTTCATGCCCGGTCGGTACCAGCGGCTATTCTGCTGATCTCGGCTCTACTGGCACTGATCAGTCGTTCGGACATCAGCGTTCTCCTGTTCGATCAGTTTCCCGGCATGGCAGAGTGGGTGCGCAGCACACCTTCGATGGCTGCCCGCCGTGCTATTCTCATTGGGATTGGCTTGGGAGCACTTACAACCTCCCTGCGGGTAATCGTAGGTATAGAACGGACCTGGTTAGGGAGCGAGCGATGAGACAACCTGAGGCTCGTCACTGGGCTTTTATGGGTCTGGCAGTGGTTGTAGTTCTGACCATATTGCTCGAAATACGACCGGAGATAACCCCGACCAATAACACAGTACGCATGTACAGCTATATTGATTCTCTCCCACCGGGATCGGTGCTGATGGTATCGTTTGATCATGAAGCTTCGTCTCTGCCGGAGATTACGCCTTTGGCTCTTGCATTTCTGCGGCATGCGTTTTCCCGGAGCCATAAGCTGATCGGTGTTGCCCTGCTGGCCGAGGGGACAGGAGTAGGTTACCGTCTGATGCAGCAAACAGCCCGTGAGTATGACAAGGAGTATGGTGTTGACTACGTTTATCTTGGA
>JAOZPL010000179.1:3226-4803 GCA_029932795.1 Candidatus Zixiibacteriota bacterium
CAGGCAATACATATGAGCAGCTGGAAATGCTTCGCGGCATCAAGAATTATGACAACATCACCGGAATCATTTCAATTGCCGATGGTTCCCTCACCACGCACTGGATGGAATACGCCGGGGCACGGTACGGAGTCCGTGTTTCTGCCTTTGTCACCGCTGCCATGGTGACCACCTATGATCCGTATCTTGCATCGGGACAGATGCATGCCATGGTCGGTGGGTTGCGGGGCGCCGCCGAGTACGAGAAGCTTATTAATATTGTCGGCCGTGCCGGGCGTGCCATGCTGGCGCAGACCAGCTCCCACATCTATATCATACTGCTCATTATTGTGGGCAATGTCATTTACTTCGGTGCGCGGCGCCGGGGAAAGGTGACCTGATGGAAACCGGAACGGTTGTCGCGGGAGTCCTGACACTGGCTATATTCACGTTTCTCTACCGGGATAACCCGATCTACAAGATGGCGGAGTCGTTGCTGATAGGTGTCTCTATCGGGTACTTCCTGGTCGTTACCTGGACCAATACACTCATGGATCTGTTGTTTCAGCCACTCTTTGGTGACGGTGAATGGCCTCTGTTGATGCCCCTGATGCTTGGCCTGTTGATGTTTGCCCGTTTCAACTCCCGGGTATCGTGGCTGTCTCGCATCCCGATAGCAGTCCTGATAGGCTCCGGGGCGGGAGTGGCGATTCCGGCTATGCTTGAGGCACGCACGCTTCGACAAATGTCGGCCACTGTATCACCGTTAATCACCGAGACCGGCTCTCCGGATTTCTCCGGCCTTATTGTTCTGCTGGGAGTTCTGTCTACCCTGTCATATTTCTATTTCAGCCGGGAGCAAAAAGGCCTCCTGGGACAATCAGCCAGGGTTGGCACCTATTTCCTGATGGTATTCTTTGGTACGACTTTCGGATATACAGTCATGTCCCGGATGTCCACTTTCATAGGACGAGTTGAATTTCTGTTGATCGATTTCCTCCGACTGCTGAATTGACTCATGAGCTTCAAATTGACAGTATGGCGGACAGCCTTCAGGCCTTATGAGAGATCTTACCTGTGACCTGCCCACGATGCAAGACAGTAATGAAGGAGCTGAAGCGTACATACCACAAGCGGCGCAAGTGGGTCTGTCCCAAATGCAGCTATATCAGTTTTCAAAAACTCAAGAAATAGCCTGTGGAGCGTTCTTTTCTGACTGAGAAATTGCGAAACAGAATGGATATTCGTTCGTACACACGTGATGTTAACGATACCCGGGGAAAATGCTGAAGCGATGATCGTATTAGTATGACTGAGGGATCGATTAGACAGTTGAATGTTCGCGTGGGGACCTCGGGGTACAGCTTCGAGGACTGGCGGGGTTCGTTTTATCCCGAGACGATTGACAAGAGGAAGATGCTTGATTACTACGTGCAGCATTTTTCAACCGTCGAGGTCAACTCTACTTACTACCGCATACCACACCCGGTCGTGTTTGCCAACATGGTGAAAAAGGCACCGGCGGGCTTTGATTTTATGGTCAAGGTGCCGCAATCATTTACCCATCGACGGAGTGATTTGGATCGGGATATCGGTCG
>JAOZPL010000180.1:0-477 GCA_029932795.1 Candidatus Zixiibacteriota bacterium
GCAGGTGAAGTGTTCAGAAAAAAGGAGATCCTTGCCCTTGATACTTACAAGCACCGTCCCCTGGGCAATCTTGAGTGCCGTCTCCACCGAGTCCGCCAGCCGCTGTTTGGATTTGGCTTTCACCACCAGCCGGTCAACCACCGCTTCAATGGTATGTTTCTTACTCTTGGCCAGTGCGATCTCTG
Organism: Candidatus Zixiibacteriota bacterium; assembly: GCA_029932795.1. Taxonomy (GTDB): domain Bacteria; phylum Zixibacteria; class MSB-5A5; order GN15; family FEB-12; genus JAOZPL01. The sequence continues at coordinate 186 of JAOZPL010000180.1, forward strand.
AGTCAGATTCGACTACTTCACCATCGATCCGAAGCCGCACGAACCCTTCTCGTCGCGCTTGCTCAATGATCTCCCGATGTTCTCCCTTCTTACCGCGCACCAGCGGCGCCAGGACCATCAGGCGGGTCCCTTCTTCAAACGTCAAAGTTGAGTCAACAATCTGCTCCACCGTCTGCTGCGTGATCGGCTGGCCGCACCGGATGCAGTGCGGCACCCCCACCCGCGCGAACAACAACCGCAGGTAATCATAGATTTCCGTGATCGTCCCGACTGTAGAGCGCGGGTTCTTGGG
>JAOZPL010000180.1:487-2854 GCA_029932795.1 Candidatus Zixiibacteriota bacterium
GCGAACCTTTCTGTTCAATTGAGATGGCCGGTGACAGGCCCTCAATAAGATCGACATCCGGCTTCTTCATCAGCCCCAGAAACTGCCGGGCATACGCCGAGAGAGATTCAACATAGCGCCGTTGCCCTTCAGCATAGATGGTATCGAACGCCAACGAACTCTTACCTGAACCGGAGAGACCGGTTATAACAGTCAGGGAATTACGAGGGATTTTAACGTTAATGTTTTTAAGGTTATGCTCACGCGCCCCTTTGACAAGCAGGAACTGTCTGTCTCTGACGTTTCTGTCATTGCTCTCTGCCATGGTAGCTCCATAAAAGTGTAACCTGAAATATACGATAACCACTCTGCCTTAGAAAGTCCAAAAGCGTATCACAGAATCACTTTGTTGAGGATCATCAAGGCTGCTCCGCCGGTGACAATCCACAAAAGATCTTGACAAGCAACATGTTGCTGGTACATTGAAGCGTCATGCGTGATCCCCATCAGTCACTCTTCGATGAACTGGCCGCTGAAGGGGACCTGCAGTTTAGGGCTGAGGATCAGCAAAGGCTGTCACTCCCGGCCGGTTACATGCCGGTAGAGTCGGGGATGGACGTTCACAATTCTGGTTACGGCATCATTGTCTTCTCTAATCTCCCGCGCTGCCGGGTTAACAAGGAGGACACTGTCACCGGTGTTGATTTCTCACTCCAGATGACCAGATACGCACATCGGAACTTCCCTTTCATTGATGTCAACCCGACTTCCGTTGCAAGCGCCAAGTAGATATCGAGTTAATTACCTGTGTCGAACAGTGCATCGAAAACAAAGTGGCTCACTCACTCAGCGCTGTACCTGGCCTTATCGGTGCTGCTTCCCCTGGTCTGCCACCAGTTGGGGCCGCTGATGGGGCGGGTCATGCTGCCGATGCACATACCGGTCCTGCTGGCCGGTTTTCTGGTGGGGCCATCGAGCGGGTTGATAGTCGGCCTGGTGGCTCCATCCCTGTCGTATCTCCTGACCGGGATGCCCCCAACCTATGCTGTGCCCTTGATGTCACTGGAACTGCCGATCTATGGTCTTATCGCCGGCACAGCCTACATGCGTCTTCGGTTGAATGTCTATGTTGCCCTTGTGGCGGCCATGGTACTGGGACGCGTCATGTTTGCTCTGGGTTTGTTTGTGCTGGGGATGCTTATGGAGCTACCGTACGATGTCGCCTTTTTCTTCTCCTCGGCCGGGCCGATCCTGTCCGGCCTGCCGGGCCTGGCGCTTCAGATTGTCATCGTCCCCATCATCGTAGCAGCCGTCAAGCGGCGCTCGCACTGATAGAACAGACATCGTCGGCACACCTGCGACAGGGCTGAAATGACCGGTCAGTAGCCCGACCTTTCGTGATCAGCAGTGCACCGACAATGCTCCTTGAGTAATGGTCAGGATTGATGCTTGAAGCTGGGATAGCGATGTCGTACCGAACGCAGTCAGAGCAAGGTGTTCAAGAGTTTTTCGATATCGGACATCATCAGCGGCTTGCCAAGAAAGCCGTCAGGTTTCAGTGGTTCGTCTTCCGAATCAAGTTCGTTGACGGAGTAACCGGAGATAAGAACCACCGGCAGCTTCGGATGACGGCTTTTAACTTCCTGAACCAGTTCCATCCCCGTCATGTTTGGCATCCGCATATCGGTGATGACCATAGAGAAGTTGCCTTTTTCCAACTCTTTCAGCGCCTCGCTACCATCGGAAGTGCGCACCGATTTGTAGTCAAAGACTTCAAGCATCTCCGAAAGGAGAGAGGACATATTCTGGTTGTCGTCCACGATGAGTATTCTTTTAGCCACAGCTATACCTCTAAGTCTGTTATCGGCAGACGATTGGGAATGTTGAACTAATTTGTTCGGCAGAGGCAAGAATCTGACGCCGAGACAATCTCAGCCCTCAGGGGTGATATACCTATCCGTTCCGTGGCTGATATTACAAACAGGCGTGTCCCGTCTTCGATCGGCGGAACAAAGTCGGGGAAGGCATCTATTTTGTTGTAGATCATAATATATGGAATGCTGTCAGCTCCTATCTCTGCCAGCACTGTCCGGGTTTGCTCCACCTGTTCATAGAAGTGTCTGTCCGAGCAATCGACTAAGTGCAAAAGCAGATCAGCCAGATTCACCTCTTCCAGGGTTGATTTGAACGACTCCACCAACTGGTGGGGCAGTTTCCTGATGAAACCAACCGTGTCGGAGAAGACGACCTTGCAAGGATACCCGGATGACATTACCCGGGTGGTTGAATCAAGGGTGGTGAACAGCTTGTCGGCCGTCTGAACCCGGGCTTTCGTCAGAAGGTTGAAGAGGCTGGATTTGCCGGCGTTGGTGTACCCAACCAGAGCTT
>JAOZPL010000180.1:2864-4794 GCA_029932795.1 Candidatus Zixiibacteriota bacterium
GCTACTTTGAACAATCCCTGTCGCTGCTTTCGCTGGGTTGCCCGCTGGGTATTAAGCTTGGCCAGTTTCCCTTTCAAATAGGCGATCTTCTTACGTACCTGCCGACGGTCAATCTCAAGTTGCGTTTCGCCCGGCCCCTTGGCTCCGATCCCGCCGTACTGCCTTGAGAAGTGAACCCAGGCACCGGTCAACCGGGGCAGAGTATACTCCAGTTGGGCCAGTTCCACCTGTAACCGGGCCTCCGCAGTTCTGGCCCGGGTGGCGAAGATATCAAGGATAAGAATGGGCCGATCAATCACTTTAGCCCCCAGTTCCCTCTCCAGATTCCTCTGTTGGGCGGGGCTGAGGGTATCATCGAAAATTACGCTGTTACCCCCTAGTTCAACGAGCTGCTCCTTGAGCTCAGCCACCAGTCCCCGGCCAATGAAGAACGCCGGATTCGGTCTTGGTCTTGTTTGAATCCGTTGACCGACCACCACCCCCCCTGCCGAAATAGTCAGCGCCGCCAACTCTTCAAGCGACTCGGTCACCACAGCGCGTTGTGCGGAACTGCGCGCCAAACCAATCAGGATCGCCTTCTCGGCCTCCGGTTTTCCGTATTCGATTACCACTACTTTCAAAATAACCTATTTGCCGGATTTTCAAACGGGTTATTGAGGTCCGCGCTGTCCGGTCGCAAGGGCTACCGGTGGCGTGTTGGCTGGTCATTACCGATATAATGCCTATGCCCACGGAAGACAAGACAGTACGCGCCGAAGGACACCTTATTGACTCCGGCCTGATGCGCCGGATATTTGATGTCATTATCAGTGACGGCGGGAGCTTTGAGGTCCTGGACTTCAAGATGGGTCGGAACAACGACGAGTTCTCGCGAGCTTCCCTGAAAGTAAGTTGTCCTGATCCGGTCGCGATGAACACCATCCTGCTCAAGCTGTCAACCCTTGGGTGCCAGATCGACGTTGATCGCGAAGCGACGCTCCGGGAGGCTCCGGCTGATGGCGTGGTACCCCCGGACTTTTACAGTACCACCAACCATGACACATCCATCCGAATCGATGGCCACTGGGTCACGGTCGAGAATACCCGCATGGACGGTGTCATTGTAGTCAGCGGGAATGGGAGTGCCGCCGGAGCGCGGGTGACGAAGTTCCGTGACATAAAGAAAGGTAACAGAATCGTCTGCGGTCTTTCCGGAGTTAAAGTGCAGCCGGTGTTCGTTGAACGGGACCGGGCTGACTTTGCTTTCATGACCGGCGAGGTGTCCACCGAACGCAAAGTGCGCCTGGTGGTTGACCGGGTTGCCAATCTTGTCAGAGATAAAGACAAGCGAGTAGCGTGTGTTGCCGGGCCGGTGGCTGTGCATACCGGCGGCACGAGTGACCTGGCCGAACTGATTCGGCAGGGATATATCCATGCGCTTCTGGCCGGCAACGCGCTGGCGGTGCACGATATTGAACTGAATCTCTACGGAACCTCGCTCGGGATTGATCTTGCCACCGGCAGCCCGGTGGAGATGGGGCACCGCAATCATTTGCGGGCAATCAACGAAGTCCGCCGCGCCGGGTCAATCGCCAATCTGGTAGCCGAAGGCACGCTTAAATCCGGTGTGATGCAGGCCGTCATTGAAACCGGCATTCCCTTTTCGCTGGCGGGTTCGCTTCGGGACGACGGCCCCCTTCCCGAGACAATCACCGACATGAACAAGGCGCAGGATGATCACGCCCGCATCCTTGAGGGGACGGATATCGTGCTGATGCTGGCCTCCATGCTGCACTCGATTGCGATAGGCAACATGATTCCGGCGAAGGTTCTGACAATCTGTGTGGATATTAACCCATCTGTCGTGACCAAGCTGAAAGACCGCGGCTCCCATCAGACCATCGGCGTCGTCACCGACGTCGGCCTGTTTTTGCACCTGCTGGCTGACCGG
>JAOZPL010000181.1 GCA_029932795.1 Candidatus Zixiibacteriota bacterium
TATTTCAAGTTGTGAACCGGCAGGATTCAGGCAGGTAACGATCAGACTCATACGGGCAGCAGGCCATCTGGTGGCCAATAATGTACTGCTCACGTTTTATTGCCCCAAAAAATACATACCAAAACCCAGATGAACCGCATATATTATAAGTAGCCACCGGTTTTTCGGCTCTCCGGTGAGCACACCATTGTGTAAGTATGGCAGTTATGCCTTTATATGCTTCGCATTCTAACGATAAAGAGTATCAGAAGATAACAAGTCGCGTTGTGGTAAGGAGACCAACATGAGAACGTTCGTGATGATGACCAGACTGGCGCCGCATGATGCTCATTTTGTCGAGGTAGCGTCAAAACTGCAGACCCGTGAGCGCCTGGGAACAGCGTGGGTGGACAAGGTCAAGGAGAAATGTCCGGAGGTGCACTTCCTGGCTCACTACGCCCTTCTGGGCCCGTGGGACTTCATGGATATCTACGAAGCCCCCGACGAGGAGACGGCAGCCAAGGTCTCAATCATCAGCCGTGCCCACGGAGCTCATCACGTTGAAAGCTGGGTGGCAATCCCGAATAAACAACTGAGCGACCTGACTGACGAGATATAGTAGCAGAAGAGAACCGATTCAGCTTGGCGGCCTTGCAGGACCCGACAGATGCCTGGATAGCCGACTGACTGTTGATCTGATTACAAAAAGGCCAGAGACCCGATGATCCTGGCCTTTGTAGTTGAGCGGGAGTGGTCAGCCAGCACGCAAAAACAGTGGGTTGCTGCTTACCCCATAAACGGATACCTGTAATCCTTCGGCGGGACGAAGTTCTCCTTGATTGCCCGCGGGGAGGCCCAGCGAAGCATATTCTGAATACCGCCCGCCTTGTCATTTGTGCCTGACGCCCGACCGCCGCCGAACGGCTGCTGGCCCACCACGGCGCCGGTCGGCTTGTCATTGATGTAGAAGTTACCGGCGGCATTGCGAAGAGCTCGCTCCGCCAGAGCAATAGCCCTACGATCAGTACCAAAAACCGCGCCCGTTAGAGCATACGGCGATGTTTGATCGCACAGGTGCAGCGTGCCGGCGTATTCCTTGTCCTCGTAAACGTAAATCGTCACCACCGGGCCGAAGATCTCCTCCTCCAGAAGCTTGAAGTGCGGATCTTTGGTCACCACCACGGTCGGCTCGATGAACCACCCTTTCGAGTCATCATAGCCGCCCCCACAGATAATCTCGGCATCTTTGGAGTTTCTGGCGTAATCGATGTATTCCTTAATGGTTCTGTATGCAGGTTCATCAATAATAGCGTTCACGAAATTGGTGAAATCCTCCGGATCTCCCATCTTCAGCTCACCGATCTGTTTGAGAAGCAGTTCCCTGATCCCGGGCCAGAGCGATTTGGGAAGATAGCAACGGGAGGCCGCCGAGCATTTCTGCCCCTGGAACTCAAAGGCACCCCGGGTGATAGCGGTGACCAGTTCCTCGACATTTGACGAGGCATGGGCAAAAATAAAATCCTTACCGCCGGTCTCACCGACAATGCGCGGATAGCACCTGTAGTTCGTGATGTTCTCTCCAACCGTTTTCCACATGTGCTGGAAGGTGGCGGTTGATCCGGTAAAGTGAATACCCGCCAGATGCTCATTCTTCAGCACCGTATCACCTATTGCCGCCCCCCGTGCGAAAATCATATTCACCACGCCGTCGGGTAACCCGGCCTCTCGCAGAATCTTCATGAGAAAATGCGACGTATACGCAGCCGTGGAGGCCGGTTTCCAGATCGAGACATTGCCCAGCATTACCGGGGCGGTCGGGAGATTACCGTTAATGGAAACAAAATTGAACGGCGTCACCGCAAAGACAAAACCCTCCAGGGGGCGCTGATCGACACGATCCCAGATGCCGGCGGAGCTGTCCGGCTGAATGCCGTAGATCTGCTGCATGTAGTAGACGTTAAAGCGCCAGAAATCAGCTAACTCGCAAACGGCGTCTATCTCCGCCTGATAGATAGTCTTGGAGTGCGCCAGCATGGTGGCGGCGTTGATGATGTAACGGTATGGTCCGCTGAGAAGATCAGCCGCCTTGAGAAAGATTGCCGCCCGGTGTTCCCACGGCATCAAAGCCCAGGTTTTCTGTGCCTCCAGCGCGGTCTCAACCGCCTTGCTTACTTCAGCCTCACCCACCTGATAGTAATGACCAAGAACGAGACCATGGTTGTGTGGCGCGCGGATTTCAATCTTTTTACCCGTCTTGACCTCTTTACCGTTGATCACTGTCGGAATCTCAAGTGGGGCAGCTTTCAACTCCGCTATCGCCTTCTCAACACCGGCCCGGTCAGCGGAGCCGGGGGCGTAATCTCTAACCGGCTCATTCTTTGGAAAAGGTACGCGAAAAATCCCCATAACAACCTCCAAACACGGGCGCGACCCCCTGACACGTTCTCACACAGTCAGGTGATAACTCAGGAAATCGCAACCTCTTTAACATCCGGTTCGCTGCCATACGTCAGACGCACCGGCCTGACGGAATTAAGTCACTTAGGATACATACAAACGGCAGGCCCGACAAGCAGACAACAGGTTTTTTCACACGCCAACGGCACGAATGAAATCAGCGAAATGGGGCAGGAAGGATAGCGGGGGGCGGGTGGGCGCCGCTCAGAATAATATGACCCCAACGGGAGTCGAACCCGTGTTACCGCCGTGAAAGGGCGGTGTCCTAGGCCACTAGACGATGGGGTCATTCTGCCCGTCATGTTGCAGGCGATATTATACCCCTTTCGACAGGGGTGTCAAGGAATATGGCTTCCATATCCCGATCCCGCACCAAGACACGGAGTGGTTCAGTCATTCGCAGAAGCCAGTTGTCTGACCTCCCCGTCAACCACCAATCAAGTCTCCAGACCAAACACCAGCAGGCTGTTTATTGCCAGCCGTCTGCGAAGAAAAACAGGACAATCTTGACGAGTTTCGAAATGATTATAGTAAGGTGGTTATCTTGATGTCTTATGGCCGGTTAGCATTCGCCCAAGTTTACTCTTGACATACAGCGGCTAGCTCACGTAGAATAGCGCCAGACGAGATTCTACTCGTCGTTGTGATCTGACCGGGCTAAACCTGTGGATGGCCGCGCGCTTATCCCGGGCGACGCAAGGATGCGTCCCCGGTCGGACAGAGAAACTTCCCCTCTCAACTCTGCCCGACTGCCATCATTGCGATATTTGCCTTCACCACCAGTTTTTCGCCTTCTTTACCTTCGGTAAACAGGCTGGCTTCGGTGAAATAAAGATGTCTACCCGCCTTAACCACTCGTCCCTCAGCGCGGATGCGGTTCGCTCTGGCGGGACGCATGAGGGAAGCATTGATATTTACTGAGAGAACGTTTTCCCCTTCCGCCATCAACGAGTAGGCCGCCAGCCCGCAGACAATGTCGGCCAGTGACATCAGGATTCCGGCATGCAGGTATCCGTTCTGCTGGGTGTGCTCAGAACGGTGAGCGAGATATGCCGTCACCAGGCCCGGTTCAATACTGTCAAGGGTAACTCCGAGATGTTCAGCCAGCGGGCTCTGAGCGTGCAACGACCTGACCGCCTCGAGATAGTCAGCCCTTTGGGGAGTGTGTAACGCCATCTGATCAAGCAGTGTTTGGTTTCTTTAGGTTGATTAATAATAGCACCAACGCCATTATTAGGCAATGCTCTTTGGTACCAAGAAATACCTGGTCATCACCCTGTTCACGTTGCTTGTGATCATTCTAGCCAACCTGGCCTGGTGGTTCTACTACCGGCGAACCGCCGGGCTTCTGGAGAGTCAGCTCAGCCGTCGTCTGACTGCTGTGGCGGCTGTCGGGACAGTGATAATCAAACCTCCCCAACTTGAAAGACTGCTTGAGGGGGACGTTGAAACCTACGCCGACATCACTGCCACGCTTGCGGAGTTGCAGGCGACCGATTCACTCGCCGAGCTGTTCATCCTGGATGAGAACTACGGATACCTGGCAACCACGGCTATCGATGCCGACACAGCCTATTTCCTTGCCGGACTCAACAGCCGGTACATCGATTCTCTCTTTTTCGGGCCGGCCGACAAACCGGTTGTTACACCGACCTATCAAACCGGCCAGCTATATCTGAAAGCAGCTTTTGCGCCGCTTTTCGACTCGGAGGGATATGTTTCGGCGGTGCTGGGAGTGGAGACAAGCGTTGACTATTTTGATGTCCTCTCTGAACTGCGGCACAGCCTTTTCTACGCCACCGGTCTCTCACTGTTAGGCGGTTTAGTTCTCGGGGCGGCATTTCTTCTCCTGCAGCGCAGAATAAACCACACGGAGCGGCAGCTTCTGCTCAGTGAAACCCACGCTTACCTTGGCCGGATGGTGGCCGTGGTGGCCCATGAGTTGAGAAACCCGCTCATGATTATCAGGGCCTCAGCTGAGCGCTTGAACAAGTTGACCGACGCCGAAGAAGCGAGATACATCGTTGAGGAGGTTGACCGTCTCAACGGGATTGTCACCGGTTACCTCCTGTTTGCCCGGACCGATCGTTCACTGCTGACCCGTGACAACCTTGAGTCGTTCGATTTGGGTGACCTCATCACCGGAATTAAAAAGCACTTCAGCAACAGGTATTCTACCGAAGAAATCGTCTGGCTGACAGATCAGCCGACGATCTCGATCACCATGAAAGGTTACCCCCGGTCACTTCGCCAGGTGCTCCTCAATCTTCTGATTAACGGGGCTGAAGCCTGTCGGTTGGACGGGCGGACTATCTCGGTGGGGCTCAAAGCCGAGGAAGGCGAG
>JAOZPL010000182.1 GCA_029932795.1 Candidatus Zixiibacteriota bacterium
TAGTGGAGCGTCCGGACGGCGAAACCCAGATCGGTAAACTGGTCATTATCATGTAGGCTGCCCTGACATCCAACTGGCACACGATGCTAAAAATCTTCGTGAAAGAAGGCCGTCTTCAAACCTATCTTTGGACGGCCTTGATCATGCTGGCACTCCTTGGCAACGGCCGGGCCCGGACACTGCACCCGATCTCAAAACCGGAAGCTCTCCAGGCTCAGAGGCAGCGACTGGCCGCCACACAAAGGCCGGATATTCTGTACACGGCCCACAATCGTGGCAATATCCAACTGGCGGTAGCCAACAACGGAACTTTCGGAACCTTTGGTGAACCGATTGTCGATCCGTTCACCAACGAGCTGATTGCATCCTGCACTTACCCGAGGAACTCCTTCATGACCTATCTCTGGGTGGCCGCATTCTGGATCGGTGCTGTGGTCGGTCGTGATACGCTTGTATCGGTTGGCTCAGAAGACTTCTATGAAACCAGCGAATTCTGGCCGGAGGCCGGGGCACTGGGCAGATTCATGTACAACTCAATTGATGTTAACAGCAAGTTTTATGATCCAGGCTCACCATTGACGGCCTACTCGGAGCAGGACGTTTATTGCGAATACTATGATACGCTGACGGCTCCCGGGCTGACGGGCAGAGACCCTTTTGACAACCGATCTCACATGCCACTAGGCATCAAGGTCTCACAGCGATCAATGGCCTGGAGCTACCAATACGCTGACGACTTCATTCTGTTCGACTACCAGATTGAGAACATCGGCACCGAACGGCTCGAACAAGTATACATGGGCATCTGGGTTGATGGCGACGCCTTCCATGTTGAGCGGCGAGGGGCAATTGGCTGGAACGACGACATCGTTGGCTTCTTGAGAAGTTACCCGGCGCCGGAGGGCTGCGGCTTCATCGACACTATTAATATAGCCTACCATGCCGACAACGACGGTGATCCAGTAGCGGGCGCCTGGGATTATCGATCACCGCGGGCTGCCATCGGAGCCAGGGTGGTGCGAACACCTTCGGACTCACTCAAGTACTCATACAACTGGTGGGCTACGGACTACGAGGACCCAGCTCTCGATTTTGGTCCCCGTCGGCGCAGTCAGCCGGGTGATCCGTTCCGCAGTTTCGGCAGCCGACTGGGTACACCGGAAGGGGATTGCAACAAGTATTACGTTCTGCACCATGAAGAGTTTGACTACGATCAGTACTACACGGCATTGGATCATTCCAGTGACGGCTGGCTGCAGCCCCCGGCCCAGGCCCCCGACATCGCCAATGGTTACGACTGCCGGTACTTGCTGTCTTTTGGGCCATTTGACGTTGCCCCCGGCCAGGTACTTCCGCTCTCATTCGCCTGGGTGGGAGGAGAAAACCTGCATGTAAATCCGACCGCGTTTGAAGACCTGTTTAACCCCTTGCGTCCGGAAGCATACTATCAGAGACTGGACTTCTCCAACCTCGCTCTAAACGCCCGGTGGGCATCGTGGGTCTATGATAATCCTGGGGTAGATACGGACGGTGACGGTTACGCCGGGAAATTCCGCTTATGCGGCCAGGACTCAACCGGCGGCCCCCCACCCGATTCGATAGACACCACCGGCCAGAAAGTCTACTGGTACGAAGGTGACGGTGTGCCCGATTTCAGGGGTGCCGGTCCGCCACCTGCCCCGAAACTGCATGTCATTCCATGCGTTGGCAGGTTTATCATTCGGTGGAACGGTTACTACAGCGAAACTACTCCGGATGTGTTTCTTCAAAAACCTGATTTCGAGGGCTACCGTGTCTACGCCGGACTTGACGATCGCGACGCCAGTTTCACATTGCTGGCATCATATGATCGGGAAGACTACAATCGGTATATCTGGGAAGATTCGCCGGATGCCCTGCCACAGTGGGTCTTGAAAGAGGAGCCGTTTACACTGGATTCACTCCGGGTTATGTTCGGCGACCCTGATTTTGACCCGCTTTTTTACACCCGACTCAACCCTTTCCGTTTCGACGGGGAAATCTACTATTTTGAGAAGCAGGATTTCAACGTATCAGATCTCGAATCGATGAGCGGCATTCACAAAGTGTGGCGCGAGATCACCACCCCTCCACCGTCCGACTCCACCCTGTGGAGTGAAGACGAGATCACTCATGACTACGGTAAACCACTCCCGAAGTACTATGAGTACGAGTATATCCTGGACAATGTCCTGCCCACGATCCCGTATTACATTGCAGTAACGGCTTTTGATTTCGGTTCTCCAATCGCCGAGCTTCCCTCACTGGAATCCACACCCATCAACAACCATATCGCCGAATACGCCCAGACCCCGGTGAATACGGTTGAGCGTTTACAGTTGGAAGCGTACGTCTACCCCAACCCCTATCGTCTGGATGCCAGATACCGAACCTCAGGGTATGAAGGTCGACAGAATCGGGATCGCCCGGACGACCGTGTCCGTCGAATACACTTTGCGAACTTGCCAAAAGCCTGCAAAATCTCTATATATTCACTTGACGGTGACTGCATAAGAGAATGGAAACACGACCATCCGGAAGGTGGACCACAGTCGATGCACGATAGCTGGGATTTGATAACACGAAACACGCAACTCGTGGTATCGGGCATATATTTCTGGGTAGTAGAATCTGAGAACCGCACCCAGATCGGTAAGCTGGTTATCATAGAGTGAACAATCTAACCAATTTCAGCCCAGTGGGATCTTACCGTTATTACGCTCTCCTTTTCCTGTCTGCCGCAGCTTTACTGACGGGCAATAATGGTGCTCTGGCACGCAACGAACAAACGGCAATTCGTCAGCAGGCTGACAGCTCCAGAGTGGTAACAAGTTCGGCTCCATGGCTGGCTACTGATCACCGTGAGGTTCCGCAAGTTTCATCCAGCTTACCAAAACGCCTGATGACTGTTCACAACCAGGGAAACATCCAGATGTCACTGATTAATAACGGTGCTTTCGCATACGCAACGTACTACTGGAGTGACCGGACGAAAGACCCCTTCTCCGGGGAGGAGATAGCAACTGTGCATTATCCACGCGGCAGTGATGTCCGTTTTCAAATGAACGGCACGCTGCTCCTTGGAGCGATTGTCGGATACGACACCCTGGTCAGCACAGGCGTTATAGAGTTCTATCCCGAACCCGGCGGGCTGGGCGATTTTCAGTATCAATCCATGAACGTCAACCACCCGACATATGATCCGAACGCAAACTCGCAACTGGATATAACCTGTCAATACCTGGATACTTTCCCCGTTTACGCCCAGTATGATATTCGCCCACATCTCCCGCTGGGAGTGAGAATAACCCAGAAGTCGATGGCCTGGACCGGTGATAATATCGATGATTTCATCCTGTTTGATTTCCAGATTGACAACATCGGCGGGCAATACCTCCGGGAAATGTATGTCGGCTTCATTGCCCACGGGGGTGTGAACTACGTTGGTGATTTCGATTACACGCTCAAGAAGTATGATGACGCCGTGGGGTTCCTGCCAACCTTTCCGGCCCCGGAGGGTTGTGGTTTCATTGACACCCTCAATCTGGCTTATCAAATGGATGCCGATGGTGACCCTGCCGGCGGCATTTGGCCATACTACGCTACTCGAGGGGCGGTAGGTATGCGCATACTGGGTGTACCCTCTGAGAACTGGCGGGTCAATTTCAACTGGTCCTCGACGCTTGGCTTTTTTACAACAGCAGCTTTCAGTCCGCGACGCCGTGGAACCCTTGAACACCCCTTCCGAAGCAATCTCCCACACCTGACGGAGGGTATCATGGACGCCGAGATGTATTATTATCTGGCCAACCCCGAGATCGATTACGACCAGTTGTGGGCGGGGCAGGATCAGACGGCCAGCGGCTGGCTGGCTCCGTCTGCCAGGGGGCGCGATTATGCCGTCCGCAGCATACCATACTACCTCATCTCGGCTGGCCCGTTCGAAATGAAACCGGGTACGGGGAAATCATTTGCACTTGCTGTTGTTGGCGGAACAGACCTGCATGTCAATCCGCGCGATTATGCCGCCTTCTACAGATACTACAATCCTTTGCCATATTACAACAGTCTTGATTTCTCGAACCTGGCCCTTAATGCCAGGTGGGCTGGCTGGATCTACGATAATCCAGGAGTTGACACTGACGGCGACGGTTATGCCGGCAAGTTCCGCTTCTGTGAGGGAGGGACTGAAGCCTACTGGTACGAAGGCGATGGTGTCCCGGATTTCAAAGCTGACGGCCCCCCGCAATCGCCCAAACTTCGCGTCATACCCAGTGCCGGAAAGCTGACTATCCGGTGGAATGGCTACTACTCTGAAACACAAAAGGACCCGTTCACAAATATTATCGATTTTGAGGGCTACCATGTTTATGTGGGACTCGATGATCGAATATCCAGCCTGACTTTGCTGAGCGTATACGATCGAGAGAATTACGAGCGCTTCCGCTGGGAAAGGCTGTCCGATATAACCCATGGGTGGGTCAGTGACGATACCCCTTACTCAATCGACTCTCTTCGAAAAATCTACCGCGACCCGCAATTCAACCCCGGTTTCTATACCCGTCTGAATCCCCTGGAAGTCCACGATACTCTCTATTACTTCGCTCCATACGGCTATAACGCCTCCAGTCTCTGCTGTCTCAGGAATATACACAAACTCTATCCCAACGCAGTCGACCCGGGAACGGATTCCTCCCTGTGGACTGACGATGATGTCCAAGACTTCATCGAGTCACAACAGTTACCTGTC
>JAOZPL010000183.1 GCA_029932795.1 Candidatus Zixiibacteriota bacterium
TGCCATTCGTCGTAATACATTGAGGTGGCGTTTCCGTGAGTCCAGAATCCCTGTCCGCTCTCCATGTTATCCCGAAAATCGGGTGTATCACCGATAAAAATGTAGAATGAATCCGTCGTCAGGTATCCGCCGGTTGCGGAGATCTCCAGCTTAAAAACAGCAATATGCGGGTCGGGGCAGGAAGGGTCAACGGAAAAAGCATACGAAGTCTGGGAGGCAGCTTCACCGCCCCAGGGAATGCTGTCACCAAAACCTGCTTCTGCTGTGGATATACTGATGTGAGGATCACTGGTGGTGAGCTCACCTGTAACATTGACAGCATTCCATCCGCGGTTCCGGATTGTAAGCGAAAGCTGTACTGACTCCCCGAGATCGGCGTGGCCGTCGTTGTCACCCGCACTGTCATCGATCGTTTGCCCGACAAACTGAATGATAGGTTCGGTTTGCGGATGTATGTTGAGAATCATCAAGTCCTGTTCAGGGGGACAGTGATTGTCGGGCTCCCAGGAGCAATAAAGGCTGTCCAAGACAAACCAGAGAGTCTGCGACCCCCCCCAACCGTAGTTCATGTGGTATTCATACTGACCGCCATTGTCGCGCCAGCCATCGCAGACAATCGAGTGCCTGCTGATTGCATATTGTATCGGGCGGCCGGCGTTGATCTCCTCCTGGATCTGGGAAAACCAGCCCGCTAGGCTGTAATCAGGACGGTAGACTGTCCTTATGGAGTCACTGTAGTAGAAGTATGTCGGATACGCGTTCTGGGCTTGTAACATATAAGCACCTGATCCGCAGGCCCCGTACATCATTTCCTCGGCGACTCCAACCTCATAATTGAGCTCCTCCAAAGCCGCCTCCTCGGCCGGTGAGCAGCCCATATCGCAACTGTCCGCCATGTTGGTCCAGTCATACGCATCGGAATAGTCAGCGGAAAGCACCTGACTGGGCGTACTGCCACCGCAGGAGTTATCACCGGCCCATGTATAGGAATGACTACCCCGTCCGTTGGCCGGCCATTGCCAATAATTAAGGATTTGAGCGGTGGCTGTGGCTACACAACCGACCACACAGCGCCCACCGTCCCCCATAGGGCACAGGTTATTATAAGGCGCACCCTGATGCCAGCTTGTGGTCAGAAGCGGGCCGGCTTCGTCCATCGGCTCCAGTCTCTGCAACAACAGATCAGACTTGAATTCCTCGGTTGGCTTGACAAGCCGATCCCAGGCGGCCCGATGCCCCTGCCCAAAAACAGCGTCGCCAACCGCAGGCTGAACAGCGTCAAGGCTGCCGTACCTATCGAGATACAACCCGTATCGGTCCTGGAAAACCTCCTTCAGAAGGAGCAGAAGTCCGCCCTCCTGTCTCTCATCGAGAACGGACACGTCTGAGTATGCCTTGACCGGTGTCATTTCCTTTAGAACCGGCACCACGACAAAGCCCGTGGGAGAAATGTCATAATATCTGGCAAGAAGCGTGTCTCCGGATCTGATTTCATGTACCGCCGTAACCCGGGGATCTGTCTCCCCGGCCCAGGCACCCTTCTGAAATACTATCTGCGTCAGCCAGTTGCGGCAGACCTGTTCCGCTTCCTGGGAACTAGCTACTTCTCCGTATGCCACTGGTGCGACCAGAAGCGAGAAGAGTAAGAGGAGTGCACAAAAGATCAAAGCGCTGCTTGTGCAGCTTGCTTTGATGACATCGGTCCTGGACAGACGACTGATGGAAATCCTTCCGGGCCTTTTAGAGATCAGCATTCCTGCATTCTCCTGATTATGAGTGATAGATAGTTTTTTCGCACAGCAATTAAACAACCTGTAGCCATCGGCACGAACCCTTGACACCCGCAACAGGTATGACAGTGATACCATGATGCACGTGGGGAGTATCGTCCTGAGTGGTGCCACACAGCTTGTTCGTCCAAGTTGAGAGGTATTCTTGGATTACACTTAAATATAATGTTACGAACGGGATTGTCAAGGATTTTGCCCACCAGTAGCTCGGATGAAACATCCTGGAGCGGAATTGCCGGATCAACTTCTGAGCGCAGAAGTTGCGTCGACCGGGTAACACGGAAAACTGAAAGGCGTAGCGACTGTGAAGAGCCTCCTGCTCACCTCTCGGATAGCACTTTCCCCATGGCTTCCAGTGCTGATAGATAAAGTCTGGAGGAATGTTTGCTCAGCATCTCCAGGGCTGCTGTCTTATCAACGGGGTATAGTTGGAGCGCCGTCTTTTCAAGTGGCTGCTGCATGGCCAGCGCTTGCTTCTCGAACTCTTTTGCTTCTTCGTTGACTCTCACTATTACGTCAGCATAAGAACCGTCAACTTTGTGGTGAAAACTGGAGAATGTCCAGAAAGCCTGCCGGGGATCGACGTGGAAAGGCGCTTGAATCTTTGTCTCGTACAGAACTTCCGAAGGTCGTCCTTCACTTGCCAAGTAACCTGGTGGGAAGTCAGGAATACCAAAGTAGAACGGAATATAAAACGAAGTACAGGGCGAGGATAGACAGACCCAGTATACAATCCCTATCTCCAGCGGTATATTCTTGCGCAGTTGGACAACAAAGCTGGTTTGAGTGCTGCGGTGACAGATAGTACGAGGCCTGCCTTCATGGGGACATCCGGCATCGAACGAGGAATGATAAAGTTCTGTTCCTTCGTAGTGATCCCGCAGAATCCGCACCAGGGCAGTTACGTCCAGCTTCTGCTTTGGTACGACCGAAAACGGGAGCTCCGGGCTGAGCGGTATCCTATCTCTGGCGATATGACGAAGACCGCTCCACTGTCGGCAAAAGTTGGATGAATCGGAGGCTGTTTTCGGATTTGCGTATGCTGATGCGAAATCAAATGGCTTGCCGGCTGCGGGATCATACCAGCCTCTGGAGACGGCATACTCGACAATATCAGGAGAGGCCAGAAAGTGGTCACGGTCGTCAAGGTCGATCTGGTGCACCGTGAACGTATTAGCTATGACAGCTACCTCATTATCCGGCACCCGCCGGGCCAGCCAGTGTTTGCCATTGACAGCGCAGAACAGCCAGCCTTCATCGGGATCGCAAATGGCATAGGTTCGACCGGAGGCATCATACCCGAAACGCTCCACAAGCTCGCCGGCCAGGACAACGCCTTCCCGCGCAGTTCTGGAGCGCTGGGCCACCAGTCGCCGCAACATGTAGCTGATGCCCCCATCGGTGATCTCCGGTCGATCTTCACGCGAACGGCAGGCATCGGAAGCAATACAGACACCCCACTCATTGATGTAGCTGTCCGAGAAAATCATCCCCGGCATCTCCGACCAGATGTAGGCCCAGGTCACATCAACCTGATCCAGCTCTCCCCCGCCCCGGAGTCTCACTTTTTCTCCCGGCGCGTGCTGCAGGCGCGGGATTTTGTGGTGATTTACTATCTGTGGCGGGGCGTCGTCCTCGTTGTGAGCCATGATAACGAAGCCGTCAGCCGAAACATCCTTCCCTGCTACGACAGTAAAGCAATCCTCACCTGAGGCAGTTGATACCGCAAACAGGACGAGCAGAACAAGAACCGTTGACACCGAAAGGACCTTGGAGAAACGAATTCCCGTCATGCTGTTGTTCCCCTATCCTTTTCAGGTTTTAATGCGGCACAAGACATTGCGCAATCATACAAAAAAACTAAGATCCTTGCTCTGTCGTGGCAAGCGCTTTGTTGCATGGCTGGACCGGTATCCACACCCCAGGCCTCACAGGTAAGACGTGGTACCCTGGCAGTTGCGTCCAGATTATAAACAGGCTATCTTGCCCTTGTTAAACTGGTTATCTGTAAGGAAATCGGACAGAGGAATACTGGGATTCAGACAGAGTGTCGGGAAGACGAGGGTAAACCATGAGATGCGGTGAAGGAAAAGGAAGCAATTTGGTCTTTTGCAACTAACCTGCTTCACTCGTCTATATGGGGACTGTGATTCGTTCTGGAGGGAATAGATGATGTTAACAAGAGTCATATACAGGACCGCTCTGGCGCTGCTTCTGAGCGCTGCGCTCCCATGTCTGGCTCTGGGCCGAACGGCGGTGGATGCGAAGCGCGACCCGGGTAGGACCGGAGCTGCCAATCCAGCCTACTGCATTGCCATGCACAACGTCGGCAACATAGTGTTGTCAGTGACAAACGGCGGCTCCTTCGGCAGTGGTTTCGCCGGCAGGTCAGGCGAGCAGGACTGCTTTACGGGGGAACATGTATACTCACTGGAGTATCCAAAAGGATCACGGACCAGGTATCTGTTTGCCGGAGCCTTCTGGATTGGCGCCGTCCTGGGCCGGGATACGCTGGTTTCGGTTGGAGCTGATGGCTGGGGCTACCAGCAGGAGTTCAATCCGGATGAAGCACCTCTAGGCAGGATGATATATCGTTCGACAATTGACCCGTCCAAACCGGAATACGAGGGAGCTGTCTCAGAGCAGGACTATATTGCAGTATACTATGACACGTGCACCAACTGTGTGGGCGGCAGCACTCCGGACTACCTGGACAACCGTCCGCATCGGCCACTCCATATCGAGGTCACCCAGCGTTCGTATGCCTGGTCATATTCATATGCTGAAGATTTCGTTCTCTTTGACTACGCCGTCAAGAACATCGGCACGGAACGTCTCCGCAGGATCTTCATGGGGTTGTATGTCGACGCTGATGTTTACACACAGGCCCTTCTCGGCACCGACATCGGTTACCAGGACGACATCTGTGGCTTTCTCCGAACCATCCCGGCCGCTTACATGCCAGCGAAATGTCCCG
>JAOZPL010000184.1 GCA_029932795.1 Candidatus Zixiibacteriota bacterium
AGAGGGTAGCAGGTTCGAGTCCTGCCGGGGGTACCATGTTTGCATTTTGACCCCTTCGACGATCAGATCGAAGGGTTTTTTATATGTCGGATAAAGAGTTACACCATCAAGTGTGCAGTTCGAGAGTACGCAATTCAGAAGTTTCCGCTTTTCAGACGCATTTTGTCTAATATAAAGAGGGTAAGCCTGTTGGGCGAGTTCTACAATTCTGACACCCTGATTAACGTAATTACTGTCGATACGTTTGCATCGTTCGATCTGTTCGATGATCGTGTTCTGTTCCGTCCTCCATCTTGAGGAAACGTCTCTCCAGAAGCCGTCGTCAATGATACCGTCCAGACAGTCCTCAAGCGGCGTGTAAGTATTTTTGTGTAAGGGGCCATGATGTATATTTTCTTGAAGGAGGATACGCATGGTCGACAAGCGCGACGAGGCAGACAAGCTCATTGATGAACTGATCGCAGACAAGACGCCCGAGGAGATAGTTGGCGAGGGTGGGCTTCTGCAAGCTCTTACCAAACGAGTCTACGAACGGGCTCTTGAAGGCGAGATGACCCATCATCTGGGTTACCCCCCCGAAAGCCCCAGAAGGCCGGAACACCGGCAACTCCCGTAATGGGAAGACCACCAAGACAGTAAGAACCGGCAGTGAGGATGTTGACCTGTCGATTCCCCGAGACCGCAACAGCGAGTTCGAACCGCAGATTGTCAAGAAGCACCAACGTCGGCTGCCCGGTTTCGACGACAAGGTCCTGGCATTGTATGCCCGTGGCATGACGACCCGAGACATCCAAGGGCACCTCGAGGAGATGTACGACTCGGAAGTGTCGCCGGCGTTGATCTCGGCGGTGACGGATGCGGTTCTGGAGGAGGTCACGGCCTGGCAGAGCCGTCCTCTGGATGCGGTGTATCCGATCGTGTATCTGGATGCTATCCACCTGAAGATGCGCCAGAGCGGTCAGGTCAAGAACCAGGCCGTGTATCTTGCCCTGGGTATCAACCTGGAGGGCTACAAGGAGTTGCTGGGTCTGTGGATCGGTGAGCACGAGGGGGCTAAGTTTCGGCTGAACGTGCTGACAGAGCTGAAGAACCGGGGTGTTCAGGATATCCTGATCGCCTGTGTGGACGGTCTGACGGGCTTTCCTGAGGCCATCGAGACGGCCTATCCCAAGACTCAGGTGCAACTGTGCATCGTGCATATGGTGCGCAACTCGCTGAAGTACGTCAGTTGGAAACAGCGTAAGGCTGTGGCCGCCGACCTCAAGACGATCTACTCGGCGCCGAACGTGGAATCAGCAGAAGAAGCCCTGGCTGCCTTCGAAGCCACATATCAGGACCGCTTCCCCCAGATCGCCCGCTCGTGGCGTTCCTGCTGGATGAACATCATTCCGTTTTTTAGCTACCCGCCGGAGATTCGGAAGGTTATCTATACGACCAACGCCATTGAATCGATGCAGGCACAGCTCAGAAAGGTGACCCGGAATCGCGGCTCGTTTCCCACGGCCGACTCGGTAAGGAAAGTGATTTATCTGGCATTACAGCGAATCTCGCAGAAGTGGAAGCGGCCCATCAAGGATTGGGTCGCAGCCCTGAACCACTTCAGCATTATGTTCGAGGGAAGGATATAACAATCGTGAACCGGTCGCTTACACAAAATTCCGGACACTCTCGGCTAGTCACTTCTGTGTACTTGTCAAATCCGAATACTCTCCCCAGCATGTCGGTTATAATTGTAACTGTATCCGATTCGTTGACATCACGATCCCTGGCCTCTCACAGTACTCGCTGGAACGTGCCGACTTCTTTTACTAAGCGATCCACTACTTTCTTTGGAACTGCCGCCATCTTTACTCTCCAATCTGTATATTAGCTCCGCTAAAAATCTTGGGGTCCGTTGCCCATATCTCAATGTCACCCCGCCAGCTTTTCAAGCAGCGCCTGATCGATATCGAAATTGGAATAGACCTTCTGGACGTCGTCGTTTTCTTCAAGCAGTTCGATCATCCTGAGCATCGAAGAAGCTTCACTCTCCTTTTCCAGCTTGGTCGTACTCTGGGGAATCATTGTCACCTCCGCCGAAGCGATCCTGACCCCTTTCTCCTCGAGCGCGGATCGGACATCATCGAGTACGCCCGGTTCCATCATGATCTCATACGCGCCGGAATCAACCGTGATGTCCTCAGCTCCCTTCTCCAGAGCGATCTCCATCAGAGTATCCTCATCGGATGCCTCAAGCTCTACGGTGATAACACCCTTTTTGGCAAACATCCAGGCCACGCAGCCGTTGGCGCCAAGATTCCCGCCGTACTTGGAAAGAATATGTCGGATGTCTGCAATAACCCGATTCCGGTTATCAGTGAGAACCTCCATATAGAGAGCTACCCCACCGGGACCATACCCTTCAAAAGTGGCCGACTCATAGGTGACGCCGGGAAGCTGCCCGGTTCCTTTAAGGATTGCCCGTTTGATGTTATCATGGGGCATATTTGCCGCTTTGGCCCCGGCAATAGCGGTGCGAAGCCGCGGGTTGCCCTCCGGGTCTCCCCCACCCTCACGAGCCGCCACCGTGATTTCTTTTATCAAACTGCTGAACTGCTTGCCACGTTCGGCATCAGCCTTCGCTTTCTTGCGCTTTATAGTTGCCCATTTAGAATGACCGGACATTCCCCATCCTCCATATGTGCGAAATAGATCACATTACGTACACACACCTTAACTCTGGATAAATAAATCTAATGAATATATGCTAAATCCGCAAGGCTAACGTGGGTATACCAAGAACACAACGGAGTATCTGTATTGTGAGGTTATTTGGCTCTCTGTCTGAGGGTTTCGAAGAGACAGATTCCGCTCGCTACTGACACATTCAGGCTTTCGACCGAACCGGCCATCGGTATGGACACCAGGAAATCACAACGCTCTCTAGTCAACCGTCGAAGTCCCCTGCCCTCCGAACCCATCACAAACGCCACCGGTAAGCTCAGATCAATATCATACAGGCTCCGGCTGCTATCCGCCGCCGTACCGACTAACCAGACCCCCGCCTCCTGGAGTTCCTTCATGGTTCGAGCCAGGTTGGTAACACGCACAAAGGGCACTTTTTCCGCAGCCCCGCAGGCGATCATGCGCACTGTCCTGGTGAGAGATACCGAGCGGTCTTTGGGAGCTATCACCGCATGCACGCCGGCAGCATCGGCTGACCGAAGGCAGGCTCCGAGGTTGTGCGGATCCTGCACGCCGTCCAGAATCAGAAGAAGCGGTGGCTCGACTAGTTCGTCGAGCAATCCGAACAGATCATTCTCATCCAGCATCCTAAGTGGCGCCATCAAATCGGTGTGCCGATGAGTCCGAGCAGGCCTGGATTCTGTCTTTTTCGCCAATTTCGGCTCCCTATTTGCTTCTAATCAATCAATAGTCAGAGATCAAACAGATATACAAATCCAATATGTGCGGCGATGCAACTGCAGCAAGCGAAAAAACCTGCCCGTTCCTCCGGCTACTGGTTGACGCCACCAACGGAAGATGCCTATCTTGAGTCCGTTAGGCATAAGAAAAGAAAGGCCGAAGCAGGAGACTGACATGATATCAGCCAACCGAATTCTGACAGCACTGGTTTTCACCCTGGCCGCCTTCCTTTTACCATCCTGCGGAGACGACAATGGCACCGGACCGGTTGAGCCACCGGTAGATACTATCCCGCCCCTGGCCTTAATAGAACACCCCCCAGATAATGCCGTAATTGGTGACACCGTCACGATTCGGGTGACATCAGCTGATACGGTTGAGATTGCGAAGGTTGAATTCTACATCGACGGCTCCCATGCCATCACCGCGGATGATTCCATACCACCGTTCGAATACATCTGGGATGTCTCGGCTCTGGAGATCGGCAGTGCTCACACGCTGCACGCTATGGTCTATGATACCGCCGGTAACAGTGGCAGCAGCGATACTGTGACAGTGCATTACCTCTGGCGACTTCTGGTTGCCGACGGGGATGAAGGCCAAGCCCGGGATATCAGGAACGTCTTTGTACGCAGCACCGACACGACGCTGGAGTTCCGAGTACAGACAAATGGCGATTGGGGGGACTACCGTTCCACCAGCGAAGGGATTGATGTTGCTTTCTTCCTAGACACCGATCGTGACGCCTCCACTGGTAAAGACTCGGTGGCTAATGAAACAATCCCGATCAATGACATTGGTGCTGAATACCGGGCGATTATTGGCTACCATGGCGACAGCCTTGCCAGATATGATGATTACCTCTCAGCCTGGCAGCCGGTACACGGCGCGGCAGGTTTTGCTTACCGTAACATCGTTAACGATACAAATACGTTCGAAATCGGCGTGAGCCTTTCACAGATCGGTTCACCGGATACAATCGACATTGTTGTCGCCAACGTCCTGCTTACGACCAATCCGTACACCTGGGACTGGGCACCGGATGCGGGGCACGTGACTTACAATGTTGATGGATTACTTCTTGGATCGTCACGCGCAGGTCGAGTTCTGAACGCAACGAAGTGAAGCAGAAATCCGATACCTCTCACCAGACATCTCTTGCGTCGGGTTTCTCACCCGCCTCTGGAGGGCTCGGAACGCCGAACTACTATCCTGACAGAAACCACGGTCGCCCTGAGGCTGTCGAAGGGTGGTTTCCACATCTGAACACTAACGGGTGAGGCAACCCTTGCAATAGCGCCATCCGGCGCATATATTCCCTACAATTATT
>JAOZPL010000185.1 GCA_029932795.1 Candidatus Zixiibacteriota bacterium
CCAAAGTTTTCCGGCGGTAGCTGTAAGATACCGCCCGAGAAACTCATCATCCCGCCAGAACTCCTCAGCCAGATGTTTGATGTTCGGGTTTTCGATCTGTGCCGTCAGCGCCATAATTCGTGCCCGGCGTTCCTCGAGTGACTGTGCCGAATGCGCCAGAACATCTTCCAGCTTGTATTCCTCTTTATCGGCCAGACGAATACGGTTGATACCAAGCTGCAGCCTGTTCTGATA
This sequence comes from Candidatus Zixiibacteriota bacterium, assembly GCA_029932795.1. Taxonomy (GTDB): domain Bacteria; phylum Zixibacteria; class MSB-5A5; order GN15; family FEB-12; genus JAOZPL01. Next base: position 235 of record JAOZPL010000185.1, read on the forward strand.
TTCACCAATGACACCCCGCACTTTGACCACTGTACCTTCGCACAACTCACGCAACGCAAACTGATCCGGTTCCCAGATTACCGCTGGTATCCGACCGGACGAGTCCCCCAGTTCAAGGGAGACAAACTGCCCTCGGGAATACTCGCGCACTTCCTTGCGCCGCACCGCAAAGAAGCCTTCAATCCGATCCTCGAGAACAAAATCCTGTATTCGTTTGGCTGCCATCACCATTTAAGGTAAGACAATTCCGTGCTCGCAGACAAGCGTTTCCACACAGGTGCCTGAATATTCTGTTTGCCGCCGCATGTATAACTAATATATTGCCATGATGTTATGAGAATCCTGCAACGCTACATCCTCAAGGAACATATCGCCCCGTTTTTCTTCGCCTTTTTCACCATCACCTTTCTGCTGATTATCGATTATGTCCCCAAGATCATCGATCGGGTGATCGACAAGGACCTGAACCTCCTAGTGGTACTGGAGCTTCTCGGTCTGAATCTTGCCTGGATGCTGGCGCTGTCAATACCGATGTCAGTGCTGGTAGCTACTCTGATGGCCTTCGGGCGACTTAGTTCCGACTTTGAGATCACTGCTATCAAAGCCTCCGGCGTAAACCTCATCCACATTCTCATGCCACTCTTGGCGGCCGGGGTGATGCTTGCGCTCCTGATGGTGCAATTTAACGATAAGGTCCTGCCGGATGTCAACAAGAAGGCCCGCGAGTTAACCGGTGATATTTCCGCCATGCGACCAACCCTGATTTTCCGCCCCGGCGTATTTATCTCCGATATACCGGGCTACCTTATACTTATTGACAAAATCGATCACACCACCTCGCGGGTGGAAGGCGTACGAATCGCAGACACCAAAATCGGCAGTAAACCACGTATCATAACAGCCGATTCCGGTTACCTCAAGACGACCGATCATGACGCAAACATGCAATTCACACTTTACAGCGGGGAACTGCATTCGATCGACCTGGCAGAACCGGAGAACTACCGTAAACTGGACTTTGATATGCAGGTGATTAACATTTCCGGAACAGGCTCTGAACTGAAGCGGACAAGTTCCGAGTACCGGACCGACCGGGAGATGGGGATTGACCAGATGGAGGAGCGCGTTTCTCAAGCTCTCGGCAATCTGGGTCCTATCAGGGGCCGAATAAACGAGAACCTGAACCGAAAGTTCGAGTACCTGTTTGCCGACACTTTCACGTTCAATATGAAAGACTCCGTCTCCGACTCCGCCGCCCTCTATGCTGTTAAGAGTGACGCCTCGGTTATGAAACGACACCTGGAGAATAACCTGCAACAGATCAACGCCCAGAAAAAAACTATGAACAAATTCAATATTGAGATTTACAAGAAGTACTCTATTCCGGCGGCATCGCTGGCGTTCATTCTTATTGGCGCACCCCTGGGTATTCTGACAAAACGGGGCGGTATGGGAATGGCTATCGCCGTCTCTATAGCTCTCTTCGTCGTTTACTGGGCTTTTCTGATCGGCGGCGAGGATGTCGCTGATCGAGGTCTGCTCTCCCCCTTCTGGGCCATGTGGGGCGCCAATATCCTCGTCGGGATTATCGGCCTTTACCTGATTTATATCGTTGTGACGGAGAAACCACTGTTCGCATATTTCAGGCGAGTGAAGTGATCCCATGGTGATCAAGCGAATTGACCTCTACCTCCTGCGCCAGTTTTTCCTGTCACTGATAGTGGTGACAGCGGCAGTCGGCCTGACGATCATAGTCATCAACATGGTGGAGGAACTGCGGGATTTTATCGATCACAAAGTTCCCCCGGGAAGTATTCTGGTGTACTACCTGTACTTCGGCGGCTGGGTTATCAAGACCTTCACACCCATGTTTGTCATGCTGGCCACGCTGTTTACACTCTCCATCCTTGCACGTAAACTGGAAATACTGGCCATGAAAGCCTCCGGTTTATCCCTCTACCGCATAGCCCTGCCCATTATCATTGTCTCGCTCCTTATTTCCGTAGGACACTTCTACTACAACGAATATGTCTTCCCCTCGGCCAATAAAAGGCGTTTGGAGATCAAAGAGTTCACGATCGAAAAGCGCTCGAAAACAGCCTTCACCACCGTGCGTAACATCTACCGACAGATTTCACCGGGATACTTCTATACCATAGCAAGATTCAATATCGAGCGCCAGGAGGGGAATGACCTCAAGCTGTATAAGACAGAAAGCAACCAACTCAAACAGATCATTACGGCTGAAAGGATTGTCTTCGAAAATCACGTCTGGCAGGCCAGAAACGGGATTGTACGTTACTATGGTGACTCCGTGCAGGAGTCATTCTCCCGCTTTGATTCACTCATCCTGTGGGACATCAAAGACAACCCGATGGATCTCTCCCGGCGCATCGGCAAACCGGAAGACATGGGACTGGAAGAACTCAGGCGTTACATCAATGCGATGAAACGCACCGGTGGGCCGTACCTCCGGGAAGAGATCGATCTGAAAATGAAATACGCTTATCCTCTGACATCGTTTATTGTTGTTTTGAGCTGCATTCCCTTCGCCTCCGATCCGCGTCGGGGTGGGATAGCAGTCTCCTTCGCAACCGGAGCTATGATCGCACTGGTTTATTTTGTACTGTTCCGAATCTCCCAATCCGCCGGGTACAATGAGAAAATGCCCCAAAACCTGGCTGTTTGGGGTGTCAATGCACTGTTCTTCGTTGTGGGTCTCTTCCTGATGATAAAAGCGAGGAAGTAATGCCACACCCCGACCACGAAAAGAACCGCGCCGCATGGAATGAGATGGTCGATCTGCACGTCAATCACCCGGAGTACCGAACCAAAGAGTTTCTGGAGGGGAGATCTTCACTAAAACGAATCGAGCTTGAGGCTCTTGGAGATATCAGAGGTCTGAGACTTTTGCACCTGATGTGCCAGTTCGGACTGGATACCCTGTCATGGGTCCGTGAGGGAGCAATTGTCACCGGCGTTGACATCTCCGACAAATCGATTCAGAGAGCCAACGAACTGAAAATAAAGTCCGGCCTGGAGGCGGAGTTCATTCGCGCCGATGTGCTTGACCTGGTCGGTGTGATTGACAGGAAGTTTGATGTCGTCTTTCAATCCTACGGAACCCACGTCTGGATTTCTGACATTGCCAGGTGGGCCGAGGTAGTGGCGCATTACCTGAAACCGGGTGGGACGTTTTTCATGGTCGATGATCATCCCATAGGCGTCATCTTCCTCGACCCGCCGCAGGATTACTTCAGCAAGGAACCGGAACGTGACACTAACGCTGTAGACTATTGCGATTGGAACTACCGTATCAAAGGTGAGCTGGTCGAGTGGCAGCACCCTCTTTCAGAGATCATCAACGCCTTAATTGACGCTGGCCTGACGATTGAACACGTGGAGGAGTATAACTACGGCTACTATAATGTCGCCGAGGGTTGGTACAGCAAAGATGGCGAATACTGGTATCCACCCGGAGGCCCGACGAAATATCCATTGATGTTTTCGTTGAAGGCGAGGAAATGATAGAGCCATAGATTGGGTTCCAAATCCGACACATTGGCACCGAGCGGCCTTGAGCGATGTCGCCTGACGGCTTCATAAGCGTCGCACTGGAGAAATGCAAACATGGACCTTACTCGTCAATCCGAAACCGGAAAAATCCAGCGAATCCTGCTCAAGCACCCGAGGGATGCCTTCGTCTCACAGGGAAACATCGACACCCGGTGGAAAAAGCTCAATTACTCCGGTTGTCCCAACTACAGCAAAGCTCTCGAAGAATACGATCATTTTGTCGGCCTGCTGAAGAAGACGATACCCGATATTCACTACCTTCCAAAGAGTGATAAAACCGGACTCGATTCAATCTATGTGCGCGACTCGGCAATTGTCACAAGGGCGGGAGTTATCCTCTGCAATATGGGCAAGGAGGAACGTCACGGGGAACCGTCAGCAACCGGAGATTATCTGTCCGAACTAGGTGTCCCGATTCTGGGTGCCATAACCGGAGAGGGAAGGCTGGAAGGTGGCGATATCATCTGGCTGAACGAAGGTACTCTCGTGGTGGGACATGGTTACCGAACCAACGCCGAAGGCATCCGCCGGTTGAGAGAGCTGACTGCCGATCTTATTGACGAACTCGTGGTCGTTCCCCTGCCGCATTGGAACGGCCCCGCAGGGGTGTTCCATCTGATGTCTATGATCAGCCCGGTTGACCACGATCTCGCGGTCGTTTACTCCCGATTGCTGCCGGTTCCTTTCAGGGAGAACCTTATTAGTCGAGGGATAAAGCTTTTAGAAGTCCCTGATTCTGAATACCCAACGATGGCCTGCAATGTCCTGGCTGTGGCACCACGAAAATGCATCGTGATTTCCGGGAACCCCCGCACAAAGCGGCTGCTCAAAGATGAAGGCGTTGAAGTTTGGGAGTATGTCGGGGAAGAAATCTCCCGCAAAGGCGCCGGCGGCCCCACCTGCCTGACAAGACCGTTGGTGCG
>JAOZPL010000186.1 GCA_029932795.1 Candidatus Zixiibacteriota bacterium
AGGGCATCACAATATAACCCGGGACAGCAAGCCCGATTCAATGCCGGCCTGGAAGGTGCCGATAAACTCAGAAGCAACCGGGATAGGGCAGAGGAAGTCAATTCATGAAATATCTGGTTACCGGCGGGGCGGGATTTATCGGCTGCAATATTGTCACCAGGCTTGTGGAATTGGAACACGAAGTACGTGTCCTTGACAATTTCTCGACTGGCCGAGCGGAAAACCTGGCCCATGTGTCCAGGGATATAGAGATCATCAACGGCGACATCCGTGACTTCTGGGTAATCGCCAGGGCTGTTCAGGGGATCGACTACATTCTGCACCAGGCGGCGCTGCCGTCGGTGCCGCGGTCAGTTAAGAATCCTCTGACTTCCAATGTCGTTAACATAGACGGGACTCTGAACGTGCTTGAGGCTGCGCGTCACGCCGGAGTGAAGAAACTGGTCATGGCGTCATCATCCTCCGTCTATGGTGAATCCGAGAAGCTGCCCAAGCACGAAGAGATGACCCCCAGACCGCTTTCCCCCTATGCCATCACCAAACTGACCGACGAGCTTTACTGTCAGGTATACTGGCAACTGTACAAGTTCCCCACCGCCAGCCTGCGCTATTTCAACATCTTCGGTCCGCGACAGAACCCAAAGGGGGAATACGCAGCTGTTATTCCCAAATTCATCAGTGCCCTGGCTGAGGGGCGATCACCGGTTGTGTACGGTGACGGGGAGCAGTCGCGCGATTTCACCTTTGTCGAAAACGCTGTGCAAGCAAATCTGCTGGCGGCAACGAATGACGGAATTGTCGGCGGCGTCTTCAACGTCGCCTGCGGCGCCCAGTACACGCTCAACGAACTGCTGGACAAGCTTCGTGCTATAATGGGGGTTGACATTCCAGCCAGGTATGACCCGCCACGCCCGGCTGATGTCCGTCACTCCTATGCCGCCATTGATAAGCTCAGGAGATTCGGCTACAAACCAACGGTTGACTTTGAAGCAGGCCTGAAACGAACAGTCGAGTCCTTTTCCTTGTAAGATTGCTACCGTTTTCAGATTGAAAAGCGCCAGCCGCAGTAAAACTGTTCACCGGCATTCTCATCCGGCGGACAGCCGATACACTCTGTCTTGATGCGCTCATCGATACTGCGCGCAAAGCCGGAGTATTCTACCACGCCAACGGATTTACATGGAAACAGTTCCATGTTTTTCCGCCGACGGGCCGATTGCACCCGACAGTCAATCATATAAAATTCGAACGAGTTGCCCGTTTCGTTCCTTACTTCCTGCTTATTCAGAACAGCATAAAGCCGGTATTTGAGTGCTTTCTTCAGTCCCTCCAGCCCGCTTCCCGGTGGTATCTTATGTAGTTGCATGATCCGTCTGGCTTCAAGGGCCGTGAACTTTTCCCAGGCTTCGGTGTCCAGCTCTATCGCCTTCTGCAGACCATACCGTCTCTCGACCGCTTGAAACCACAAGCCATCATGAGCCAGCCAGTTTTTCGCAAAATCGACCAGCATTCTCTCAAGCCTCTCTCTATCCAGCTTCTGAACGTCATCGAGCATTTTGCCTCCTTTGACCTTTGGTGTCTCTTTACATCTGACTGCAAGTATACTATACTCCTATCATGTTGCAAAAGCGAAGTCATGACAAAACAACAGATCTGTGGTTGCCCCAGCTACAGCCAATTGAACAGTAATCTCCCTGTTGGGTTGCCCGTGGACACCGTACGGCATGTTATTCGCTTGAGGTATTGTCACATCTGGTCGTCTGTTTTCTGGAGAGGTATATGAAATTCATATCTGTTTTGACCGGGATCACCGGGTTGCTACTTTCTCTCATCGGCAGCGCTTATACTGGCGAATTGACTTCCGATCTTCAACAACTGGCGGCATCACAACCTCCAACTGAGAAAGTCAGGGTCTGGATCAAGCTCCACCCTGCCGTCGACAACCAACAGTTCAAAACGGCCCTGGCGACTCAGGCAACAAGCCGCGCCGAACGTCACCAAATGGCTCTCAGCCACTTCAAATCAGAACATGCTGCTGCCCAGGAAACACTTCTGGAAAAACTCGACGAACTGAAAGCACTCGGAAAAGTGAAGACTACCCACGCCTACTGGATCGTCAACGTCGTTGAAGCAGAAGTAGCAGTTGGGGTACTTCCCACCCTCGCAGCGCGCTCCGATATTGAGATCATTCAACGAGTACCGAGCGTCCATCTGATCGAACCGGATCAGACCGGCACGCCACAACCGGGCGGCACCAGTGGTGCGACCAGCAATCTGGCATACATAAAGGCTCGCCAGGCCTGGGCGGCCGGATATACGGGGTCTGGGCGTCTGATATGCTCCTTTGACACCGGCGTAGAGGGATCACATGACGCACTCTACGGCAAGTGGAAGGGGCTGGACGGTGACTCCGCAGCGGCCTGGTTTGATCCTGTCTTCGGTGAGTCTTTTCCGCACACACAGCCTGCCAGCCTCAACCACGGCACCCACGTTATGGGAATCATGGTTGGTCATCACGACGCTGACACGACCGGCGTCGCTCCCGACGCTAAGTGGATATCTGCGGCAGTGATCGATGTCGGCTCAACCGTCATCCTGCGCGCCTTTGAGTGGGCGGCCGACCCCGACGGCAACCCCAATACGGTCGATGATGTCCCGGACGTAATCAACCACAGTTGGGGTTTTGACCGCAACGATTGGAAGATTGGCTGTGAAGACATTTTCTTTGACGTCATTGACCATATCGAAGCTCTGGGTATCGTTAACATTTTCGCAGCCGGCAACAGCGGCAGTTCGGCTTACACCATCACAAATCCGGCCAACCGCGCCCAGGACTCGCTTGACTGCTTCGCCGTAGGCAACCTTAATGCAACCGCTTCCCCGCCGGTCATCGCCCTCAATTCCTCCCGGGGGCCATCCGACTGCCCCGATACGTTTGATGAGACCAAGCCAAACGTTGTCGCACCAGGGACCAGCATTACATCTACCTGGCCCGGCAACACCTATCATACCCTGGGGGGGACGTCCATGGCTACCCCGCACGTCTCCGGTCTGGTAGCTCTGCTGCGGCAGAAGAACCCGAACGCCACGGTGGACGAGATCAAGGAGGCGATTCTCACTTCCGCGACTGTCGGCGACCCAAGCTGGGACGTGATGCCCAACAACAACTACGGCTGGGGCCAGATTGATTGCATGGCGGCGCTCAACGCCCTGGCCGGGCCGGAGGGCACCACCAATGTCCGGGTATACGATTTCACCCACGCTCCCATCAGCCCCGGTGACACGGTCGAAGGTGCCCTCGTGCTTGAATGCCTTGGCGACGCTGTCACCGACGTCTCGGCATTAATCACCGGGAGTCATCCTTCCCTCGCAGTCATCAACGGCTCCGCATACTTTGGAGACATCACCCGTGGCGACACCGTGCGCTCAGGAGATACTATTCGGGTGGCCATCGCGGACAGTGTGAACGAGAGCCAGATTCTTTCAATTGATCTCCAGATCACAGGTACCGGTTTCACAATTCCCTCCCAGCTTTACTTTGTTGTCAATCCACCCGCAACAAAATCGGTCGTAACCCACAACACCGGCCGGATCCAGTTCAGTATCTCCAACTTCGGCCTTTATGGTTTAGGTGCGGGTTCGGTGATCCCCGGCCCGGGGGCAGGCTTCAGGTTTGACGGCGGCGACAATGAGCTGTTTGAGGCCGGATTGATAATAGGCACCAGCTTCACCCAGGTTTCCAGCGCCGTTCATACATACATCTACGAACCGGTGAACGATTTCAAGGTCGCCCCCGGCGGCAACATGCAGTTTTTCTCGCCTGGGTCACTGGCCTTTGAACAGACACTCTCCAGGTTCAACGACGACAACGCCGCCGATCCGCTGGGGATTGAGATCACGCAGGAATCATTCGCCGACAACGGCAGCAACAATGATTTCATCATCCTCCGGTACATTCTCGCCAACCGCAACGGCAGCAGTCTCAACGATATCTACATTGGCCTCTTCTTCAACTGGGATGCCGGCGGCTACTACTCTAATAACGTGGGCGGCTATGAAACAGACGATGAGTTTGTTTGGGTAGCATATTACAACGGCATATCAACTATAGATTACCGCGGCATGAAATTGATCCAGGGTACGCTGGCAACCGCCCTGACTGAAAGTGAATCAAACCTGATTGCCATCCCGGCCGAAGGCGGGAACGGCTTTGAGATGTGGGAGAAATACCAGGCTCTCACGGCTGGTTTCGGAAGCGCTGACACCTACCGCAATTCTCCAAACGCCCTGTTCCAACTGATGGCGGCAGGCCCGATCAACCTGGCAGCCGACGGTGTCGATACGGTTGCGTTCGCCATCCTAGCGGGAACGGACTTTGCAGGCATCAGCGACGCCGCGGTGCGTGCGCAATCCGCGCTTACCGATGTCGAATCACCGGAGGACGACATCCTGCCGGAGTCATTCACGCTGTTCCAGAATTATCCCAACCCGTTCAACCCGTCAACTCTCATATCGTTTGATCTGGAGCGTGCCTCGGAGTACAAGCTGAGCATCTATAATACGCTGGGGCAATTGGTGCACGAGGAGTCCGGCAAGGCCAGGGCGGGGCGGGTGTCAATCAAATGGAACGCAGAGTCACTGGCCAGCGGCGTCTATTTCTACAAAATAACCGCCGGTGATTTCTCTG
>JAOZPL010000187.1:0-1185 GCA_029932795.1 Candidatus Zixiibacteriota bacterium
CGCGGACATTACCGACCTCCATGCCGGCCATCCAGACTGGCGATCCGCGCACCAGACCGTTCACGTTCTTGAAATAACAGACAAACTTTTCCTTTGATTCAAAGATGGACGTCCCCCCACCGGTGAGAGATGCCCACAGGAGAATGGCGGCCGCAACCATAAGCAGCAAGCCAACCTTAAGGTTACTCCATTGCAATCTAACTGACCTTTTCATACAACGCCTCTTTTACGAATCGAAATCAAATCATGTTCCCCACATCTACCCCATGTGAACATTGTTCATTGCGTGTTTACAAACTTCCGTCGAGCTACCTGCTCAAATGACTCTCGAAACGGAGCCAGGAAATCTACTACCTGTTGATCAACGCAGTCACGAAGCTCCAAAAAACCGCCGTCAAACACCACTTTACCGTCATGAATGACAATAAACCGGTCGGCGATTAAGAAGGCATCCGCTATCTGGTGAGTGACGGCAATCGTGCATATGCCCCTCTGCCGGTGAAGTTTAGTAATAAGATCCACAACTTTGTGCGCTGCCCTCGGGTCCAACCCGGTTGTCGGCTCATCGTAGAGCATTATCTGCGGGTTGGTGGACAGCAGGGCGCGACCAATTGCCACTCGCCTCTGCATCCCTCCGGAAAGCTGTTCGGGAAGCTTGTCCCCCACCTCATCCGCGTCCAGACCTACCACGTCAAGTATCTCGCTGGCCTTCTCACTGATCGCCTCCCAGGACATCCGCGTATGCTCCAGTAGATAGTAACCAACGTTCTCCCCCACTGTCAGCGAATCAAACAGGGCTCCATCCTGAAAAACCATGCCTATCCTCTTGCGAATCTCCCGCTTCTTTTTCTCCTTCATGTCAGCAATGTTCTCGCCATGTATGAACACGTCTCCGGATTGAGGGCGCTCCAGCCCCAGGATGAGTCGAAGGATTGTTGACTTGCCGGACCCCGACGGCCCCATTATGACCACGGCTTCCCCCGATTCCACCCTGAAGGAAACGTCCTTAAGAACTGGTGTATCGCCATATGAGAAATCAACATGCTTTAACTGAATCATAGATACCCCCTCATCGCCGAGCCAATCACTTTCGTGATGAAGAAGTTGATGATAAGAATAAGGATTGACGACATAACCACCGAGTTAGTGGTCGCTCGACCCACACCTTTAGTGCCACCTTCCGAT
>JAOZPL010000187.1:1195-4664 GCA_029932795.1 Candidatus Zixiibacteriota bacterium
CGATGTAAAACCCTTGTAACAGGAGACAAAGGCAATAATCAGGGAAAAGATAAACGGCTTGAACAAACCCATAAACATGTTGCCAAAGGTCAGCTTATACTTGACGTTTGCCCAGTACATTGTCGATGTGACGTTGGCGATAAATACACCAACCAGCCAGCCACCAAGTATTGCCACGGTGTCGCACACGATCGTCAACAACGGCAGCATGAGAATCAGAGTTCGCAGCCGCGGCGCCGCGATCTTTTTGACTGGATCAATTCCAAAAGCGGTCATGGCGTCAATCTGATTTGAGGATTTCATAGCGCCTATTTCAGCCGTGATTCCGGCGGCCACCCGGGCCGCCACCATCAGGCCGGTAAGGGTCGGGCCCAGTTCTCGCAGAACCGCCATTGTCATAATTCGGCCCAGGTAATCCTTCGCCCCAAAGTCCGCCAGTTCCTGCGAAAACGCCAGCGCGAATCCCTGACCGGAAAACACACCCATGAGGATCACTAAATAGAGTGATCCCACACCTATCAGATACATCTGTTCCAGTGTCTCGGTGAGATAGATTGGGCGGGAGAACAACGACCTGACCATCCGCAGCGAAAAGAAAAAGAGGTTCTGGCTTTCGTAGGCAAAGTTCTTCAGCCAGTTATTGATAGCCCTTATGATCTCAGGCTCCTTTCCTTCTCTTATCCTGTAATGGTAGCCGCCATCAACACCTAAGTCAAGGCAATTTAACCGCTTGAAGAAAAGTCATGCCCTGATGGAACGCACCAGCCAAAAAATGCAATCTAGCTGACGACGTGCGGGTTTACTACATTTTTCTTCAGCATTTAGTTATCTTGTACCTAATATTGTGCCAACAGGGCGAAGATAAATGACGAACATGAACGAGAAAAAACCTCCTCACGCCATAGCCCTTTTCTCCGGTGGTCTTGACTCGGCGCTGGCAATAATTCTGATGATGCGACAGAATATCAAGGTTACAGCCCTGACATTCATGACCCATTTCGGCTGTGATCTGGGTGATCGTTCCTCGTGCGGCTCCAACCCTTACCCAATCGCAAAGAAGTTTGGATTCAGCGTAAAACTGATGCATCTGGGACAGAAGTTTGTTGACATCGTAGAGAATCCCAGGTTTGGACGCGGGTCGCATATGAACATCTGCGTTGACTGTCGCATCCTGATGCTCAGGGAAGCTAAAGCATATATGGAGATGATGGGGGCTGATTTTGTGGTCACCGGCGAGGTTCTGGGTCAACGACCATTATCGCAGGTGGGTTCCAGGCTGCGGCTGGTGGAAAAGCAATCGGAGCTGCGGGGAAAGCTTCTCCGACCTCTATCGGCCAGACTACTGCGACCGACCGAACCCGAACTGAGAGGACTGGTGGACCGCGAACAACTGGAGGGAATCAGTGGCCGCGGCCGCAAACGACAGATCGAGCTGGCCCGACAGTTCGGACTTGAGGACTACCCGGAACCTGCGTCCGGTTGTCTCCTGACTGACGCCGGTTACTCCAACCGGTTGCGGGACCTGCTGGCCCACACCGAGCGGCTGACGTTTAACGATCTGAACCTCCTGCGTGTGGGCCGGCATTTCCGACTTGATCCGACAGCTAAAGTCATTGTGGGAAGAAATGAACAGGAGAACGAACAGATCAGAGCCTGCCGCCGTGACGAACACCTGCTCCTGGAAGCGGTCGGTGTCGGATCCCCGTTGACTCTCCTGATTGGCTCGGACACCCCGGACAACATTACGAAGGCAGCGATGATTACCGCCCGCTATTGCTCCGCGAGAAATGAACCGTTAATCCGAGTAGCAATCGAGTATCGCGGAGCGCTAACCGAAGTCTCCATTCCCCCCGCGGCCGACACAGACCTCCGCCAAATCGCTATCCGCTGATTCAAAGCCGGTTATTTCCCTGACCTTGAGAAAGAAAAGGTCCCACCACAGTCGGTGAGACCTCCAGCCCCTTACAGGTCGAGGAATCAGGCTAAGTGGAATAACCGCCAAGAAAAACCACTTAGCCCCCGTCACCGCACCTTTCGGGGCGAATGACCGGGCAGATCACGGGATTCCCTGCCCATTCCTTGACACCAGGCACAAAAGGACACGGCAACACTCGTGCCTGAAATCACATGATAAACGTAAGCCACTGTCAATCAACAGCGCCTTATCGCTTGTGGCCAGTTCGATGGGTAACGGAAGCGCTTATTACGCAATACGTGCGACAGAGCAGCCGCACAAACGGACAGAACATACGATTGAAGACAACAGAAAACCCCTTCCGCGACCAACGGAAAGGGCTTTCTAAACTCTATTGAACACGCGATTCGATTCCCAATGTACTCCGATAACTTACTTCAGCAGCATCATCTTCTTGGTCATGACATTGTCACCAGCCTCGATACGATAGAAATAGACGCCGCTTGAGACACTCCGACCCGAACTGCTGGTGCCGTCCCAGGTCACCGGGTGCGTCCCGGCCGGCATCTCCTCGTTGAGGAGAGTCCTGACCTGTTGACCGAGCAAGTTAAACACGGTCAGTTTGACATGCGCCGGCGCCGGCAGATCAAACTCGATCACCGTGGACGGGTTGAACGGGTTCGGGTAGTTCTGCCTGAGTCCAAAGGCTTCCGGTAGATTGTCACCTTCAGTACCCGCAAGCGATACCGTAGTGGAACCAAATTCAGGTCTCACCTTAACATGGGCCAGCCGCTCACCGTTCTCGCGGCGAGGATACACATAGACCAGCGAGTGGTGCGGGTCCTTCATCGTAGTGGCTTCAATTGTGATTTCGTTGACCGATTCGTCGTTGATTTCAAACACCAGGTTGGCCACTGGACCTTCACCGGCTTTCAAATTCTCCTTGGCCTCAGGTGTAATCTGCGTCACCAGGCCAATGATAACAGTGCGCTTACTGTTATCAATCTTCGCCACCTTGAGATCAAAATACGACACGCGGGTGTTATCGAAATTGACCTCCCTGAGAGTTACACCCTCGGAGAAGCGAAGCGGAATGTCCATTGCCATCAAACCATCCTCATTTGCGGCTATCAAAGGAATGGTTACAGTGTTGCTCTCTCCTGCCGTCACCTGTGCACCTGGCACGAGTTTATCAGCCGCCAGCAACATAGATGGCACCACCAGGATGGCAAGGACAACTGTAAAGATGCTAAAACGTTTCAACAATACTCACCCCCTCAGGGTTGAATCTGGTTAATACTTAAACTGACATGGAACAATACTTTTCCTTGCACCACGCAGTCACTTCTTACCGCAATACGATCTGTAAGGCGTCAGTTACTCCTAATGCGGCAATCGGTGGTGAAGTCTAAGTGGAATTAGCACCCGTCCATTTATAACCTACGTCCTCGTGTGGCCGATGTCAAGCCTTTTTCTCCTTTAATTTCTCCTTATTTCTCCGTTTACTGCTCGGCCCGCAACGTACACACATACGACCTGACATCTTTAACACAC
>JAOZPL010000188.1 GCA_029932795.1 Candidatus Zixiibacteriota bacterium
TTATAAACCATGGAAGGGAACGGTATATGCGCGTGATAAGCTCGAATACGGTTCGATGATCGCATCGCTTGGGCTTCGCTGGGATTTCTTCCTGCAGGATGTTGACAAACTGGCGGACATGCTTCGGTGGGACGACCGTGGCGGGCTGGTCAAGGGCGACCGTCAGAAGTTTTCTCCCCGGATCGGGTTCTCATATCCGATTTCAGACAAGGCGAAAGTCTACTTTAATTACGGGCACTTCTTCCAGTTACCGCAATTACGATATATGTACGCGCGAAATACAAAATCCGTGAACCAGAATGATGTTGTTGGCTACCCGAACCTCGATTACATGAAGACCATCATGTACTCGTTTGGTATCAAGTATGCCATGTCGGAAAGCTATTCGGTTGATATCCAGGGTTACTTCAAGGATGAGTTTGACAAGATTAACTCGAAAGAGGTCCTGGAAGGTTCCATGTACCGGCAGGCATACCGTAACTCCGACTATGGTCGCAGCCGTGGTTTTGAGGTCACACTTGAGAAACGCGGCGGCGGCTATGTGAACGGCGAGATCAATTATACTTACGCTTTCGCCTTTGGCAAGGAGTCGCAAACCAACGAAGCTTACCTGGAAGAATTCTACCGCGAACGGGAACCGTTATCCGAGGCAGCGCTTGACAACGATATCCGTCACAGCCTTAAGGCCGGTATTCAGATATACATGCCAAGCACGGTGAAACCGCGCCTGTTCGGTCTGCCTATTCCGAATGGCTGGTCGATGTCAATTGAATCGATTGTCGAATCAGGAGCGCCGTTTACGCCGGCTGCTTCGTATCCGGATATTTCACAGACCGGGACCGAGGATATCGAGAAAAACTCTATGAGATATCCAGCCACTGCTGTCTTCGACGTGCGCTTCAGCAAAGAGGTAAAACTGATAGGTATCGATTGGGAGTTCATTTGCTGGGTAGAGAATATCTTTAACTCTCGTAATGTCGTATGGGTTTACACGAATACCGGTCGTCCCGACACTGATCAGAACCAGAACCAGATGATACTTGGCGGTACGGAGTATTCCAAGAACCCGTACAACTGGGATTATGGGCGACAGATTCGTGTTGGTCTGGAGATGAACCTCTAATTATAGAGTCGTTAACGAGCATGGTGAGAATAGATGAGGTAAAGATGCATAGTAATAATAGTCGACAGATGAAGTCGCCAGTACGGCGGGTAGTAGTTTTCCTCGTGGCTGTCTTCATGCCTGGCGTGTTGGCTTTGATGGCTCCGCCGGAAGTAGCCGCGCAGGCCAAGGTCGGAACCACCGGAGCCCAGTTCCTGGAGCTCGGTGTTTCGGCGCGCGCGATGGGGATGGGCGAGGCTTTTGCCGCTGTCGTTGACGACATCTCGGCGGTTTACTACAACCCTGCGGCTCTGACCTCTCTGCTGGGTAAAGAGGTGATGTTTACTTACATTGATATGCCGGCTGATGTCCAGTACGGTTTCCTGGGAGTGGGCATTCCTCTGGAATCCATCGGTGGTGTGCTCGGAATAGGTGCCTACCACCTCAGTAGCGGCGACATGATTGAACGCACCTACCAGCAGGGGACGATCGAAGGCACCGGTCGTCAGTTTGGGTGGAACGACATCGCAATCGGCCTTAGCTATGGCCGTTACCTGACTGACAGGTTCTCTGTCGGGATTACTCTCCGCTACATCGGTGAGTTTGTCCATGATTACTCGGCCAGCGGGTGGTCGGCTGACGTTGGCACCAGCTATGATGCCGGGTATCGCGGGTTCAAGATAGCCATGGCTATCACGAATTTCGGGCCGGACCTCAAGTTCATTGAGAAGGATTATCCCCTGCCGATCAATTTCAAATTCGGCGGTGCGATAAATATGATTGAAAACGTCGATCACATGGTGACATTGGCTGCCGAGGGCAACCATCCGGCGGACAATCTGGAGAAGTACAATGCTGGTGTGGAATATATATTCAAGGATCGATTTATCCTTCGTTGCGGCGGACGCTTCAACTATGATACTGACGGCTTTACCGCCGGAGGCGGTCTCCGGCTTCCGTTCGGCGATGAGGGGCAGTTGTCCTTTGACTACGCCTACCAGGAATTTGGCGTCCTGACCGAGGTTCACCGTTTTTCGATGTCAATCGCATTCTAAGTCGAGAAAGGCAATAAGTAATGAACAGTTCTATTCATAAAGCAGCCATTGCGGTCCTTCTTGGCGTTGGTATTTTAGCACTGGGCTCCTTCCTGATTCCCGGTTGTACGGATCGTTTGAGCGGTGATCAGACACCGAACCAGGCTCCGATCGTATGGTTTGTGAACGTTCCGCCCGAGGACAACCCCAGTTCGACAAACCCGATCATCAACTGGGTCGGTCAGGATATTGACGGCCAGGTCAAACTGTTCCGCTACGTTGTTCTTACGGAGGCCCAGATAGTAGAGTTGGATTTAGTGGTTGGTGGCGGGTCGCTGGTCCTGCCGCTTGACTCTGTGCAGGTGCAGGGTTTTGTCGACAATGTGCTGGGAAACGTGCCTGACTCGATGCTCAGCCGATTGGAAGCCAATTGGATCGAACTGATTGTTGACCCGATTGCAGGTCAACCGCAGACAAGCAATATCGTCCCCATGTCCGCTGAAATCGCCGATCCCGTCAATGTGTACGTGCGTCAGTATGTTTTTGTACAGGCCTTCGACGAGTTGGGGGCCAGCTCCCCGATTGTCTTTCGGGCGTTCCTGAGAAATGATAACCCTCCGGATACCCGGATTATCGGTTTCCTGGGTGGGCCGTTCATCAACGCGGATTCCGCCGGCGGGACGATCACCGGCGTGCGCATGCGGTGGCAGGGCTCCGACATTCAGGATTACCCGACCGATCCGCCCCCGTTTGAGTTCGAGTGGCGCCTTTATGGACCCTACTTCTCGGATACGCTTAACGATAGCACCTGGGAATATTTGCTGGATAACTTCATCAAGCCTGTTTTTGTGACTAACGATGCGCATATATACCTATGCGGTATTGACACATTTGTGGTGGATTGTGATACTTCCTGGGAGATGGATACGGCTGGAGATACACTTGTGCCGATACTAGATTGCGACACTATCTTGGTTGACAGTATCCGGGTGAACAACATATACGGCTATCTCGATACGATATTCGACATTAATGATCCGTTATTTGCCGATGACTCCATGCTCAATCGAATTGCGGCGCACTCGACGGATACGGTGGACGGGGATGAATGGATATGGAATCTCCGGGACTCTATCTACGGTGTGTACCACGACCAGCCGTCAGACACTACTCAGGAGAACTACTTCATCTTCTGGATTCGCAGCCGCGATGATGCCAAGGTGCCGGATGTCACACCGGCGTTTGAGACGTTCAGCGTCATTGATCCCCGGTATGAGCGGGATATCGGTGTTATTGACGTCCAGCTTGGTTATTCGGTAAACGCTCGTCTTCTTGATTCGGCCAGGGCCTATTGGGATCGAGCCATCAAGAGTTGGGCGGTTACGGCTGGGATACCGACCCCTGTTGACGATGTGTATATCGACAGTATAGATTACATGATTGTTTCTTGCGCTGCCGGTATTTGTGTTACTCTGCGGCAGATGCTGGCTCACAAAATGCTGATTATAGTCAACGATAACCCATATCCCGGGTTGTTTGTTAACATGGATCTGGCAAACAGTTTCTTCACGACTATCGACGCCGGAGTCAATGTATGGATGTGTGGCCGGGCGCCGGTATTCGGTGGTGAAGCTGGAGCGCCAAACTGGAGAGTTTTTGATGCTATTTCCCCGGATCTTGCCGGTCCATACTCATGGTATTTCGGATTGGAACAGAAGGTGTACTCCGGGTGGGAATGGTATCTGTATTATAAGGAACCCTACTTCCAGGTAAGAGTGGAGCAGTTTATCGGTGCTCTCAGTCTTGACCAGGAGAAGTGGCCGGATCTTGCAGTTGACACCGCCCTGTTGCACAGGCGTTACATGTGGAGGTATCATTACCCCTGGATTGATACTATTGCCGCCTTGCCCGAGGTTAACTGGTGTGTGAGGACGGTTGGCACGCAGGCCATGTATCTGTACAACTCGAAGTATGGGAATCACCACTTCCTGAATGACCCCAATTACAATTTCCAGGGTAAACCGGTCGCCCACCGACTCAACAGAGGTTTCTTCCGAACGGTACACTCCCTGTTTACACCGTATTCCATAGAAGAGGCAACCATGCAGGTCACGGTTAACAATATTCTCAGCTGGATGTATGACAAGTATCTTACAACGCCTCCAGCAGCACCGAGATACCGTGATGCGGAAATGCCGGTAACGCTCCAGGAAGTGCGTGAACAATACTGGCAGCGCATGGAGGATAGGGCCCGCCAGAACCCCAGGCTCAAGCATTATTTCGAGTAATCTGCGGTGTAGACTGCCGATCTGGATTTTTCCGCGAAGGACCATGGGGACCGAGACACTCGGTCCCCTCTTTTATTGACCAAGTTGACGTTGCAATTCAATGATTGAGCCATCGTCGGGAAATCTGGCTCTCGCTTCCTGCAGAATCGAATCAGCCACATGTGTCTGCCCGATCGCAAGGCAGCCACTGATCAGATTAATATACGCTTCCGTCAGTTCCGGGT
>JAOZPL010000189.1 GCA_029932795.1 Candidatus Zixiibacteriota bacterium
TCAAAAGTCCCACCATACCGAAAACGCCCACCGATAGAACAAACAGCGCATAGTTCTCAACATACCCGAAGAATAGGAGCATATAGCCGCCGGAGGCCATTCCCAAAAGAAACAGCAGCCTGTTTGTGTTCTTCCTGAACAACGCCCTGGCTGACATAGCAGTTGCCATCAAGAATGCAACACCAGCAGAGATAGCCACCATCTGATAGCTCAACAATGCCGCAGCCTCACTGCGACCACCCAATACATTGGCCAGCCACAGTTGAAGGATCATGCCCCCGTAGTTACGCGGTTTGATAAACGGCTGCTCCGAAGACAACAGGCTCAGCAACTGGTAGCCATCACCAAGAAAATGCGTCCGTGCCCGAAGCAGCCAGAACAACAGGCCAAATATGACAACCACTGCAATGGCTGTGGCCAGGTACGTCCTGCTGGAAGCTCCAGACGATGGCTGGAAATGATCCCTTATTGCAGCTCCTGCTACCAGCGGAACGAGTAACCCAACCACGAACAAGCCGATGGCGACATATGGTGGATAGTAACCCCACCAGTTGATTCCCCAGATGCGGTATTGAGGAAAGAACGAGGCCAGCAGGAAAAGGAAAAGAAGAACCAAGTAGGAGGCGGTGCACACCTGTAACACACGGCCGCTGTTGGTCTCCGTTTTCTTTTTAGTTTTCACGTGAACCCGGTAAAACCTCTCACAACTTCAACATGACAGACAGAACCAACCCCTCCAGAACCGACCCGCTCAGGATATCTCGAGCATCTTCTCCAGTGCCAGAAGCGCCTCCCCCCTGATCGGCTCAGGAACCTTAATCGGCTTCAAATCCGGGTAGTTTTCCAGCACGTAGGCTAAGTCGTTCAGCGTGGTGCGGAACATATTTGGGCATACGGGGCAGATGTTGCCTGAGAGGGAAAAGATCTTCTTGTCCGGATAGGTACGAGCTATACGGTTAACCAGGTTGATCTCAGTCCCGATGGCGATAATTGAGCCGGGCGGGGCTTTCCTGCAGTATTCCACAATGTAACTGGTGGAACCATCAGCATCCGCCAGCTTCACTACCTCGGGTGTGCATTCCGGATGTACAACCACCTGGACCTCCGGATAGTTCGACCGGACTTCCCTGATATGGTCAACCGTGAAAATCATGTGGACGTGGCAGTGTCCTTTCCAAAGGATCAGCCGAGCCTTCTCAATCTGCTCTGCCGACAGCCCTCCCCCCTCGCGAGAGAAATCCCAAAGGACCATTTCTTCAGTCTGGAGGCCAAACTTCATACCGGTATTGTAACCGAGATTTTCATCCGGGAAGAAGAGAACTTTCTCCCGCTTCTCCAGGGCCCACCTCAATGCGCCCGGAGCGTTGGAAGAGGTGCAAATGAGCCCGCCGTACTTACCGGTGAACGCTTTCAGATCAGCAGTGGTATTCATGTATGAAACGGGCATGATCCTGGCCTCGCCGCCAAACGGCTTAAGATATTCCCAGGCCGTCATCACATCAGCTATCTCCGCCATATCAGCCATCGGGCAGCCGGCCAGTGGATTGGAGAGATAAACCTGCTGGTGATCGCCGGTCAGGATGTCGGCGGCTTCAGCCATGAAATGAACACCACAGAAGATAATCACCTCGGCATCCTTCTTCCCGGCTGCGATTTTGGCGAGACCGTAGCTGTCGCCAAGATGATCACCGAAAGCAACCACTTCCAGACGCTGGTAGTGGTGGGCCAGAATACAAAGTTTGTGGCCGAGTCTCTCTCTGGAGGTTTTAATACGAGCTTCCAGCTCATCGTTCGGCGCCTCGCGGTACTCCCTGGGAAGCATGAAATACATTGACTGCTCTTTCTTTACCCTTCCCCGCCTACAGCATGACTATCGAAGTCACAGCTTTCTTATCCGCTCCTCTGTGCTTTTTCAATCTTGGCCCAGGAATCACGCAGGGACACGGTTCGATTGAATACGAGCACCCCGGCGGAAGAATCAACAGAATCGACACAGAAATAGCCGTGTCTGAGAAACTGGTAGCGGGATCCCGGTGTGGCCGCTGCCAGACTAGGCTCAACGCGACATCCCCTCAGCGTCTCCAGGGAATTCGGATTCAGATGGACCTTGAAGTCCTCGTCCTCCAGTGGATTTTCCCTGGTGAAAAGATGATCATAAAGACGCACCTCCGCTTCGAGAGAGTGAGCGGCGGAAACCCAGTGCAACGTTCCCCTGACCTTGCGGCCGTCAGGCGACACCCCGCCCCGCGATGCCGGATCATACGTGCAGTGAAGCTCGATCACCTCACCGGTTTGCTCATCTTTTACCACGCGTTCGCACTTGATGAAATAGGCGTGCTTCAAGCGTACCTCACGACCGGGAGCCAGACGGAAGAACTTTTTGGGCGGATAATCTCGAAAATCGTCGCGTTCGATATACAACACCCGCGAGAAAGGAACCTGACGTGTTCCCATGCTCGAATCCTCCGGGTTGTTGACGGCTTCCAGTTCTTCCACTTGACCTTCCGGGTAATTGTCGATGACCACGCGCAGCGGGCGTAACACTGCCATCACACGCTGAGCTTTTGGGTTCAGGTCCTCGCGAAGGGTGTGCTCCAGCAACGCTATGTCAACCGTGCTGTCTCTTTTGGCAACCCCAATGCGCTCGCAAAAGTCTCTTATAGCCTTCGGCGTGTAACCACGCCTCCGTAAACCTGACAATGTGGGCATACGGGGATCATCCCATCCCGTCACATACCCCTGCTCCACGAGTTCTCGAAGTTTACGCTTGCTGAGCACGGTATAGCTGATATTTAAGCGGGCAAACTCGATCTGTTGCGGATGATGCACTTTCAGTGCATCAAGAAACCAGTCGTAAAGGGGACGATGATCCTCAAAATCCAGATCACAGAGGGAATGCGTGATCCCTTCGATAGAATCTGAAAGACAGTGAGTGAAATCATACATTGGATAAATACACCACTTGTTTCCCGTCCGGTAATGCGTTGCCCGCAGGATGCGGTAAATGACCGGGTCACGCATGTTCAGGTTCCCCGACGCCATGTCAATTTTTGCCCGCAGCGTGCGGGAACCATCAGGGAACTCGCCGGCACGCATGCGTTCAAACAAATCCAGGTTCTCTTCAACAGAACGCGTACGATACGGGCTGTTCTGGCCGGGCTTCGTTAACGTTCCCCGGTGCTCGCGTATTTCATCGGCGTTCAGATCACAGACATACGCCTTTCCATCCCTGATCAGCTGCACGGCGTATTGGTACAACTGCTCAAAGTAGTCCGAGGCGTAAAACAGCCTGTCCTCCCATTCAAAGCCAAGCCAGCGAACATCTTTCTTGATCGCCTCTGCAAAACTGACATCTTCCTTGCTGGGATCAGTGTCATCGAAACGCAGATTACACAAACCCCCATAATCGGCAGCCGTACCGAAATCGATGCATATCGCTTTGGCATGCCCGATATGGAGATAACCATTAGGTTCTGGAGGAAACCGGGTATGGACGCGACCGCCGTACTTGCCGGCCTTCAGATCTTCTTCAATAATGGCACGGATAAAGTCGGTGGCGGGAGTTGCATCGGTTCTGGTCATCCTGCCGGTTCCTTTCTTCTCTGTCTCTGCGCGACATTCTCCGTAACAATAAGTGCTATCATGGATTCAAGATCAATCTTTGGCCACGATGTAGTCAACCGCTTTTCTCATCCTCTCAAGAACCACGGGACGACCAAGAGTGACAAGTATATCGTACAACCCCGGCCCCCCCGGCACTCCGGAAACCGCCAGCCTGGTGGCGTGAATCAATCTGGCCCTCTTGATTCCCTTATCGTCGGCCATTACGCTGACAGTTGCCTCGGTAGTCTCGTGAGTGAACTCACTTAACTCCTCAAACCTGTCTGCCAGTTCGGCGAGCAGTCCAGCCGCATCCGGGGAGAAGTACTTAGCCTCAGCTTTGGTATCATATTGGTAGTCAAAGTTGAAGAAGTAGGGACCGAGAGAGACAAAATCCGGTAAGCGGCGTACACGTTCTTTGAGCAAGCGGATGACAGCTCGAAGATATTCCCAACGCGTTTCCAGCCAGTATTTTGTCGTAAGGCCTGACTTGACAAGCAGCGGGGCTACCAGCGTGGCCAGTTCGTGGTCAGTCATAAGCTGGATGTGCGCTTTGTTGAAGGCGAGTAATTTTTCCTGATCGAAAATCGCGTTGGACTGATTAAAATGATTGGCATCAAAAATCTCGATCAGTTCCTTGGGGTTGTATATCTCCCTGTCTGTCTTGGGTGACCAGCCCAGAAAAGTCAGGTAGTTGAACATGGCATCCGGAAGGACACCCTCTTGCTTGTACTCGAATATGTCCTTGTCCCCGAGTCGCTTGGAGACCTTTCTCTTGTCCGGTCGCAGGATTAACGGCACGTGGCCAAAGATCGGAATCTCCCAGCCGAGGGCCCGGTAGATATGTATCTGCTTGAAGGTGTTTGAAATATGGTCATTGCCTCGGATGATGTGGGTGATCCGCATATCATGGTCGTCAACCACCACAGCCAGATTATACGTGGCCGAGCCATCAGAGCGCGCGACAATGAAATCTTCGATCTCCTCATTCTTCCGGGTGATTTCACCATATACCATATCGGTGTAGCGGGTCA
>JAOZPL010000190.1 GCA_029932795.1 Candidatus Zixiibacteriota bacterium
AGCTGAAGAATCCGAGCGGTAAGCCCTAGCTGATTCTGTCATGCTGATCGTCCTGCAAGAATAGCAAGCTCTAGTCCTCTGCTGATTGGAACCCTTCAGCCAATGAGCTGTGAAAAATCTTCGTATGGAATCACCGGCCAGGTCTCTGTCTCGAGAATACCTTTGTTGTTTATGCCTGTGGCAATTTTGAAGGCAATGGCCTGATCGGCAGCGTCGAATATTGCCAGCAAGTCGTATCGACCCAGCGTCGCATAGAGTTTGAGTCCCTTCACCTTGTTCTCGGTAAACAATTCTAGAGATTCGCTGATCTGGTGAGACAAATCAGTATGCAGTTTTTTGGCGTTGGGGTTGATGGTCAAGGCCATTATGAATGACGCCACGGCGCCTCCTCATTGTTAGGGTTTCCGACAGTACTATAGTAAAGGACCGGATCACAATCAAAGGATTTGTGTTCATGTCATGCAGAGAGAGGAGCAAATGAACTCTTCTCTCTGGTTGATTCTCCATAGAGTATGAGTTATAAATAGGCTCATGTTAATTACATGGATAGGATTTCTGGTCTCGCTGGTTGGAATCCTGGTAATATCAAAAAAGAATCTGGCCCTGGGGCTGATCAGTGGGGCGATAATCCTGGGTTTCTTTACGCTGCCACCAGCCGTGATCCTCGAGAGGATACTTCACACCGTAACCGACTCATCGATCATTTTGCTCGCCCTGGCGATGGGGATAATCCCGGTGCTGGGTGGGACGATGAAGGAGAGCGGTCAGGTTGACAGTCTGGTCAATAACATAAGGCTGAGCAAAAGGTACCTGTTGCCTGTCTCGGCGGCCCTGATGGGCCTCCTGCCGATGCCCGGTGGTGCGTTGCTCTCGGCGCCTATTCTGGAAAAGGGCGGGGAAGGGGTGGCGGATGATCTCAAAGCAGCCATCAACAACTGGTTTCGCCATCTCTTTATCCTGATCTATCCTCTCAGCCCGGCCCTGATTGTTTCGGCGAAGATTTGCGATCTCGATGTCTATCATGCGATTGCTTATTTGCTTCCAGCCTTCCTGTTAGCTCTGCTGTTGGGATACGTTTTCTTCCTGAGACGGATTCATGGTCGTCCCATCCGTGAGGAGAAGTTTTCCTGGTCGGGTCTTGTTATTCCCTTAATCGTTATCCTGATTGCTCCCGTACTGGATTTCAGTCTCAAGAGGGCCTTTTCGATTGGGAACCTGGCGACCCTGATAGGGGTGATAACAGGTCTTCTGCTTTCTGTAGCTTTGAGTCGGAGGGGGCTCGACCTGAAGCGGATCACGCTGCAGATGAAACCCTGGAACTTTGCCTTGATCATAATAGGCATGTTCCTTTACCTCCATATCTTTCAGGAGTCTAGTGCAGGGGATATGATTGCGGCTTTGCCTTTGCCTGTTCTCACGCTGTCGATCACAGCTGGATTCCTGCTGGGTTTCCTGACCGGTCGGGTACAACTGCCGGCTTCGATTATTCTGCCGGTTTATCTGGGGAGTGTTAATCATATCACTCCTTTTGTTTTTGCTCTCATTTATGTCAGCATATACTTCGGCTATGTGATATCACCGGTCCACCCGTGCGTGGTCGTGACCTGTGAGTATTTTCATGTACCCCTGAAAGACATGGTGAGAAAGCTCGCCGTACCGACACTTATAATTTTCGTGGCCGTTTCCCTGCTGTCGATCATTGGGATGTGACGGTCATTATCGCCCGGTTTGTGCGGACAGCGTCTGTTTGCTGAATTGTCGGGTCCCTGGTTCCGCTTCGCTTCATTCGGAATGCCGACCTATGCTGGCCTTGGGTTGCTGACCGAGTCAGGGGTCAGAGTTTCAGCATGAACTCGACGCGTGCCCAACTGTAGCTGTCGGCGCTCTTGAAATAGTAGCTGCCGGGTTCAAAGCTCTCCCATATGAGATGCCCGGACAGGTACTCGTTGATATTGTAGGTCAGTTTTGCGATCAGCAAGTCACCGCGGATTTTTCCCGTGCCGCCCGGGAAAAGGGAGTCCGCGCATTTCTGCGGTGCCATGAGGTGATGATAATCGAGATGGCACTTCATATCCTGCGTGATGTGGAATTGCAGCCTGCCATACAGGGAGATGATGTTCGTCCAGTAGGCAACACCGTTTTCATTAATCTCGGTGTGTATGTACGATTCACTCCATTTGGGCCAGCGACTGAACAATGGATCCCAGGCTTCCCAGTCTCCTGTTTTGGGGTCATCGCCACTCAGGTAAATTGCGCCCGCAGTGATTGACTCCGGAAAGTATGAACCCCATTCGGTCCTGTAATCCAGATGCGCATAACCACCGATTGCGGACCGATCGGCTTCACCATATTCGCCAAACTGATAGGCCGTCTCACCGGTGAGGGAAAGGCACTCTGCCACCGGAAGACTGACCCGGGTTCCGACGGTATTGATACTGGATTTTGTTGGGAGACCATCGGTCTCTCTGATATTCTTTCGAATGGCGTAAGCATCAAGATTCACCTGATTCAACTCCCCCATGAAGTAAGCCCCAATGCCTTCTTCGGGCTGCTCAATCATATGCTTATCCTGATCATGGATTATCGGCAGCAAATCATCAGTTTCCGGCTGATATGTATAGAACAAAACTAGTTTGCTCTTCTGGTTCAGTTTCCAGTCAAAGCGGGCAGCATTGAAATAGATCGATCGGGAGCCGTCCAGGGGACCGCCGTCCATCACCACAAAGCCTTCACCCAGCATGATGTTCTGGCGGCCCAGTGTCAGGGTTCCGGGGATACCAACCGTGTTATTCCACTCGACATACAGCTGATCGACAAAAACTTCATGGAAGCTGAAATCTCTGTTTTCCGGGACAAAATAGTAGCGGAACTCGTTCGTCAGCCTGAGTGTGAACTCCAGACCCTCGGTAGGGAACCATTGCCCTGTCAGATTCGTGCGAAACCTGGTATATGAATTGCCATCGTGCGCCGTATCCGAAAGGCTTCTGACGTTATCGAAGGCTACCATCCGGAATCGTTCGGCAAAGCTCAGCTTGATGTTCGGATGAATGTTCCCCTTGTGCAAGTCACTGCCGAGCACCGTTCCGCAGAGAAGACAAAACAGAACTACCAACAGCGGGAGTCTCTTGTCCATAATACCTTACCTGTCACGTTTTCTCTAAACATTTCGCGCCAGCCTGGAATCGGGCTTCCTGTCCAGGGCAGCAGGTTACATTGTCTGGATGCGAGAATAAGGTTCGCTTTCTCTTGAGGCAAGCATTTGTGATGTGATATCCGGCTGCGCGGAAGCATAAAAACGAACATGTTTCACGATGTCCAAGAGACAGTTTTATGAACGGGAACCTGTTTTGTAGCCTCCCGATCAGGGCTATTCTGATTTGGTTTCCAATGGCGTCCATTCGGCAAAGGCTTCCACTACCACCTTGCATTTGCCCTTGGAGGTCCACCGTTCGTTATGGTTATAGCTCCATTCAAGATATTCCGAGCCGCCGCCGCCAAGCGTTGTTATCAGGACCCGGTTGCTCAGGCAGCCGAAAGCGCTGGCCCTGTCTGCCGGCCATTTGTAATCACCGCGAGATGGATCGACCGGCAGCCAGCCATAGTCGGGCAGGTAGATCTCCACCCAGCGATGAAACACTTCGTCGTATGAGGCGTCATCGCCG
Organism: Candidatus Zixiibacteriota bacterium; assembly: GCA_029932795.1. Lineage (GTDB taxonomy): Bacteria > Zixibacteria > MSB-5A5 > GN15 > FEB-12 > JAOZPL01. The sequence goes on from JAOZPL010000190.1 coordinate 3,663, forward strand.
CGAATGGCAATCGATCCGGCGTAGCGGGCCGGCAGCCCGGCAGCCCGGCACAGAGCGATATAGACGAAACTGTACTCGGAGCAGGAGCCGCTGCCGCGGTCAAGAACCGTCGGGGCGATATTCCAGCCGCCGGCCAGTTCATACTCAATATGTTCGATGACGTAGTTGAATATCTTTCGGGCTATCCAGTAGGCGTTGCTCTCATCGCCGACCGCTTTCTTCATGGCATTCCGGATTGTAGGATGTTCAAGAGAGAACTTGGTATCATCAACCAGGTATTTGTTTCGAACCTTCTCGGGGATGTCATCCAGCGTGCCCACATTCTTTGGAAAAACGAAGTACCGTGTCTGGTATAGCCTGGCGGGAGCCAGCATGCAGACAGTTGCGAAATGGGTTGGTGCCAGGTCAGTGAATTGAAAATGAGCGACTTTCTGTCCCCATTTATCGGTGAGCACGTCCTTGGGTTCAGGATTGAATGTGACCGCGTCGATCAGTTCCTGGTTGTTCAGATTCTGGGGGATAGCGAGGTAAACATCAAGTGTCTTTACGCTGTCCGGGCCGTAGTTTCTAACCTGATGGATGAACTCAACCCGTTCTGCCTTCTCCTCGAAGCGGGTGAAGGGTGTGCCGTCGTCAACCGCCAGTTTGTAGATCAGGTCGGTCTGGTAATCGACATTCCACAGGTTGGAGCCGTCCCAGGCTAGTCCCCAACTGTGCGGACCGGGTGCCTTGAGGGAGATGATAACCTCTCCTTTATCCGGCGTGACCATGTAAATCATGTCTTTTATCCGGTCGGCGATCCAGAGGTAGGTGCCATCGAAAGTCAGTCCTCCGGGGTGGCCGGTGGGTGCGGGGATAGACAGGATAGTGGTGCCATCCTCGCTGCTGACCTGGTGGATCATGTCATCGCCATAGTCGGATATCCAGAGGTACTGCCCATCCCAGGCCAGGCCGGCCGGCCGCGAGAC
>JAOZPL010000191.1 GCA_029932795.1 Candidatus Zixiibacteriota bacterium
TGGTTGGGTAGAGGGGGCTAGGAAACTACCCAGGGACAGCAGAGAGTCACCCTCGATATAAAATAATGATTTATACGGGCGATTTTGTCAAGCTGTTTTTCCGAAACTCCTCCAGTTGATTCTGTGTGGCGCGGTTACCGATAACTTTTTTTCTTTATCGGTTCAGTATCTCACTATCTTAACGGGAATTGTCAAAAACAGTGGGTCCTGATCACCCGGCAGTTTGATTGTCAACCGGAAGTTGGTCCTGTATGTGCCAGTGGTGAGATCAGATTTTGGTGCGACTTCCAGTTCAAGGCTTTTACCTTTCTCAGCCTCTCTTTTAATGATCTTGATGTCGATGGCGTCGTTATATGAATCAAGCCCAGTGATTTCCACCCGTTTGAGGGCTTTGTTCGGAATCACGATCTTCTTGGCCTTCTGTCCCGGGAGAAAAAATAACGAAGCCGGATTCGGGGCCAGCCCAAAAAACCATTGCCCGACTGTGGACAGATAGAAGCAATCGAAGTATGGTTGAGCGATGCCGTTGGCGTAGACTTTTATAGCCTTGCTGGTGCGGCCGTAATAGTCCTTTGTGCTGAAAGAAAGGCCGAACTTTCCGGTATCGCCAGGAGCGATAATCGAGTCAATCAGCCATACTCGTGAGCAGTCGCAATTGGCAATCACCGAGTCCAGCCTGACCGGTTGACTACCGGTATTCACCAGTTTGTATTCATGCAGAACCTCGAAGTCGATACCCACCCCCCCAAAATCGTAGATCGCCTCCACCGGTTGCAGGATAGCTCTTGCCTGCAGCAACGAGGGCAAAGCGGTGAGGATTACAAGAGTGGCTGTGACTGCCGCGGGGAATCTATTCATAATTTCTGTGCACCCTTCAGGGCCGGGAGGAAACCCTGCTCCCGCATCCATTTATCGTTGTAGCATTTGCTAAGGTATCTCATACCAGCATCGCCGAAAATACCGACAATCAGCGCCTCCGGACTGAGGCCGTCGGCTACTTTCTCCATGGCGAACGCCACTGCACCCGAGGAGCCACCGGCTGAGATTCCTTCGGTTCGGGATATCAATCTTGCTCGATTGAAGGAATCGTTATCGCTGACGGTAATCACTTCATCGACCAGCTCTGGGTGAAGGGCTTTGGTGATGACATCGGTTCCGATTCCTTCCACTTTGTAAGCATAGCCGACAGTCTCCTTGTTCTCCCGGATGTAGTCGGCGAATATCGATCCCTCCGGATCGACAGCGATCCCCCTGATGTCAGGATTCCGTTCTTTGAGATAGCGAACGGCACCGGAAAAAGTACCACCGGTACCGATACCGGCCACGAGATGGGTGACTTTCCCCGCAGTATCTTCCCATATCTCCGGCCCTGTTGTCAGGTAGTGTGCTTCAACGTTATCCTGGCTGTTATACTGGTCAATATCGAAATAGCCATGCTTTCTGGCCAGGTCACGGGCAACCATGTAACAGCCCCGGGGATCGTCAGGAGCTGCGTCAGCCGGTGTTATAATGACCTCTGCTCCGTAGGATCGTATCAGGTCAACCTTCTCCTGGCTGGTCTTTTCCGGTGTGACCAGAATCGCTTTCAGGCCTAACACAGATGCTACCATGGCCACAGCCGACCCCGTATTGCCTGAAGTATTGTCAATGACGGTGTCGCCGGGTTTAAGACGGCCTCTTGTCATGGCTTTACGAATGATGTGGAGGGCCATACGATCCTTTAGCGAGCCGGTCGGGCTGAAGAACTCCAGTTTCACATAAGCTTTTGGGCCTGTCTCCGGAATGCCCGTCCGCAGGCGCACAAGTGGAGTGTGATTTACAAGGTCGAGAATGTTATCGCACACGCGCATACCGTCTCCTTTTAATGCATGAATTTTATACAATTCAACATCTGTTTTCAAGGCTTTAATTACGTATTTCTGATCTGCTTTTTAGGTTGACAACAGGTAACAGCTCCGGTTAAATAATTGGTGAGTGTCACCTGAAGCGGTTCATAATACTGATGGGTGAATGATTAGTCTGTTCGGGAGGTAATATGAAGTATTATAGAGTACTCCTGTTGGGGTTACTTCTGGTGCCTATGGTGGTGGGATGTTCCGACAAGCAAAAGGAGGCTGACCGGATGGAGCAGGAGATGCGCCAGATGGAGGCGGAAGCTGACACTGGTGCTGTCCCCGGTGACACCGTGGTTGACACCATGGCCGAGCCGGGCGACGTTTATGCGATCCCCGAGGAAGGGGTGACCGAGCCTGCCATGCCGGGTCGGCCTGCCGGCAGCGGGTACGCGGTACAGGTTGCCAGTTGTGAGGATGAGCAGTACGCCAGCTATCTCGTCGAGTTGTATACGGAGCGAGGTTATCAGCCGTATGTTACTGTTTACACGGAAGGGGGACAGCGCTTCCACCGGGTTCGCATAGGTTTGTTTGAATCACTGTCAGAGGCGCAACAATTGAAGATGGAACTGGCTGACATGTATTCGATCGAGGCTTGGATTGATCGGGAGTAATTCTCAGCTCAAAGGTACTTTGCGGGTGAAAGTATAGAGCGGCGGCAGGTCATGTGATCTACCGCCGTTTCTGTTTATTACCGGGCCGGTGTGGGTATCCGAAGGAGTGAGTGGTTGCTCCAAGACAGGGCCTAATGGTTAATCTTTTTCTTTCTGCGCTGTTGCTTTCAGTTGGCTGTCAAAGAAAGCTACCTGCTTGCGGTATAGGGCAATAATATTGACCCGCTTGCTGGCGCCGTGTCCCTCGTCAGGAAAGATGAGCGAGTCAACAACGCCACCGTTCTCAGCGACAGCCTGCAGAATCTGACGGGCCTCACCGACCGGGACGCGGGGATCGTTTTCCCCATGTATTACCAATAGAGGTGTTTTAATCAGGTGCGCCTTGTGAATCGGTGAGATCTCTTTGAGGAACTCCGGGTCGGAAAGCGGGCCGTATTCGGACTCGCGCAGTGCTCGTCGGTATGGTTTTGTATTTTCAAGGAAGGTCTTGAAGTTAGCAATCCCGACCACATCCACTGCGGCTGAGAAGAGGTTGGGATACTCGGTGATCATTCCCAGTACAACGTACCCACCGTAAGAACCGCCGCGGATGCCGATCATTCCCTTCCTGGTGTAATTGTTCTCTATCAGCCAGTCCACCCCGGCTTTGTAGTCCATCAGGGAATGTTTGCGGTTCTTGTAGTTGTCAAGATTCATATAATCACGGCCATAGCCGGACGATCCCCGCGGATTGACGGCCAGGATACCGTAGCCATTGAGGATCAGATACTGGAAATTGCGGGCGAACGATGGTTTGAACTGGCTCTCCGGGCCACCGTGTGCATGGACGATAAAGGGAATCGGCTGGCCGGGGGTATAATCCGGGGGTAGATACAGAAAAGCCGGTATTTCCAGATCGTCGAAGCTCGTGAAGTGGACCAGCTTCGGGTCAGTGAACAGGTTACGGTCAATACCGGCATATATGGCGAAGGTGAGTTGTGTTAGCTCTTCGGTCCGGGGATTCCATCTCCAGACGTCAGGTGCGCGGGTCGGGCCATGAAACGATATCAGGCAGGAGCCGGTCTGGTCGAACAGCCCGCCGCCAAGCATGCCGTCGAGCGGGGGAGAGGGGAGCTCCCTTTTACTCTCGGTCTCGCGAATCTTCATACGGATGTATCCCTCTTCATTGACCTGGGCCACCATGTATTTGTAATCGCGGGAGAAGCCAAGACCGTCCACCTCCCATTTGGGGTCAATCCAGCCATCATTGATGTACCGAAGCTTCGGTGAGCCGACCTTCATCTTGGCCAGCCGGAGGATCCCGTCCTCGTTGTCATTGCAGAGCAGCCAGATAGTCTTGTTGTCAGGCATGAGGGTAGGTGTTTCGTAGAGCACATCGAGGTCGTCATCGTTGAGCTTCTGGTAATCACCAGTGACCAGGTTCAAAAGATAGAGGTCATTGTTAACATTAGACGTGTAGTTGTAAAGAATCAGTTTGTTGCCGTCCTGTGAAAGATCGGCGATGGCGATATATCCCCGAACTCCAGCAGTGTCACCGAACACCTTGGTGTAATTGCTGGTCGTAATATCCATGCGATAAATAAAGAAATCCCGCCCGTTCTCCTCGTTGGAGCGGTAGAATATCGATCTGTCATCCTTAGCCCAGACGACAGAGCCAAACTGGATATTGTGGGCATCGGTAAGTTGATACGTTCGGCCTGTCTCGGTGTCCATCAGGTACAGCTGCGACTGCTCCGAACCTCCGACAGAGGCACCGACAATGGCCATATCCCCTCCCCAGGAGAGGCTGAAAAAGTCAATGCCGTCTTCGAAGGTAGTAAGCTGGTATGGCCAGGCTTCCTCGGTCAGTCGATAGATCTGTGAAGCACCTGACATTGATGATCTGAAGAAGACAGTCTTGCCATCCCACGTGTATCCGGCAGGGGTGGCGCTGCCAATTTGCATAAAGGTTCCGATATCCGGGATATATTTTCCCTTCTGAAGCAGTGTTTCCTTGCCTTGGTGCGTTTCTTCTGCGAGAACAGTTGTGGCCAGAGTAAACATTGCCACAGCGAGCAACATCCTGTAGCATGATCGTAAAATCATCTAATCCTCCGATTTACTTATGTTTTCTATATTTACGTG
>JAOZPL010000009.1:0-9690 GCA_029932795.1 Candidatus Zixiibacteriota bacterium
ACTGGCGTAGAAGAGCCTCAAATGATCGTGGGGTGACGCCGCTGAACTTGCACAGTGCCAGGAGTTGAGTCGATATTGAATATTGTGAGACGTCCCTCATGTCGTAATCTAACTGTCTGGACAGCCGTGTCAACCGGTGTCATGACTGGATAGCGCAGGCTCCGGGGTGAGCGTGGTCGATCCGCCGGGGACCTGCCAATGCTCAAACTTGAATTGGGGGCTGCATTTTACTATACTCCGACCATGAGATGGATGTCAATTGACAGCATGATTGTGGCTATGCTGCTTTTTAGTTGTCTGGTGTCTTGTTCCGGTGAACCGAGTAGTGTGGAAGAATTAAAAGCTGCCGGACAGAAGGCGTTCCTGGCGGAGGATTACAAGACGGCCAGGGATTTCTTTCTTCAGGCAATTATAAAGGCGCCTTCTGACAAGGAGCTTCTGTTCTACACCGGCATGGCCTATAAGCGAGATTACCTTTATGATTCGGCCATGTTCTATCTCAAGCGGCTGGATATTCTCTATCCGAACGACCGCGAGACAAACGAGCAGTTGTACGAGATTGCGATGGCGCTGAAGGATTGGGATTACGCACTGGCTGCGCTGGGTGGGTTGATTCGAACCGGTGACAACCCGGAGTGGTATTATGGGACTTATGCTGAGTTATGGGCAAAAAAGGACGATCCCTCAAATGCTTATTACTATATCAAGAAAGCTATCAGTGTTGACCCTGATAATCCCAAGGCGTACGTTCAGGCGGCCAATCTGGCCTTGATTCTCGAATCTGACCGGAGTTGCCTGGGCTGGATCGATTCTGCTGTAGCAAGACTTGGTGACAGTGATTATTTCCGGAGCGCCAGAGCGTTTCTGCTGATAGGTCTTAAGGACTACGCCGCGGCTGAAAAAATCTATCGCTCACTTCTGAGCAAAGATACGAGTTCTGCCTCCAGCCGTTTAAATCTGGCCCATGTTCTGAGTTCACAGGATGACAGGCGGAAGAAGCAGGAGGCACTGGAGTTGTACCGTTCGGTCAGTGAAAGGGTGTCTTGGGACTTCAAGGTCGATTCGCTGATCCGGGAGCTTGAGGCCGAATTGGAATAAGGGCTGGGCAGAACTGATACCAGTCCGGCCCAGCCCTTTTCTGTCCTTGGGACAGAGACAGGAGGGGGAGGTAAATCACATCCATCTCTTATAACGCTGATCACTCTCCAGAGTTTCAGTATCCTTGGAAGAACATCTACCGGTTGCTGTCAGGTAACTTTCGTCGACATAAGGATCAGGAGTCCATAAGAAACCGGCCACAGGGTTACTGTGGCCGGTTGTGATTCTACCCTCGGGCGAGCGACACGTTTTACCTGCACGTGGGCTCACGAGGCGTGACTGCGCTAGAAGCCGTCGTCCAGGATATCGTTGTTGGCGACGTCGACCGGGCGGACATTGCAGTGCAGTTTCCATCTGCCCTGGAAGAAACCTCCCCGGTAGTGCGCTGAACCCCGGTATTTGCCCTTCAGGACGCCGATTTCAACCCGGTTGACGTTGTAGATCCTCCCCTTGAACCAGCCGCGAGCACGACCGCAGTTGACCTCGTCAATACTGACGGTGGGGAAGGGTGCCCAGGTGCCGCGCAGGAAGCCTTTACATTGGCCCAGCCTGTCAATCCACTTGCCGAAAAAGACCCTGTCGCCGGTCTCGTTCCTGCCGTAATGGCCCCGGAGATAGCCTGTAATAAAACCATGCCGATCGGTCCAGATGCCCTTGAAAACACCTTTACCATTCTCGTCATAGCCCCATCTGCCGGCCAGGAAGCCGCGGGGGCAACGTACACGGAAGATCTGCATGGCATGAAGCGCCACAGCGTTCGAATCGTCAAGTTGCACAATCGTATCCAGCGAGGCTAACTCACCAAGCGTGAACGTGCGGCTGTAGGGACCCGTAACAAAGCTCACCGTCACCGGCTCTGGTCGGATGGTGTCAATCGTTATAAGGGTGTCGGTTTCATCCACGATAGTGATAGTGGTGTCAAAAATCGGCCTTGGGGGCGGCACAAACAGGTCGACCGCGATACCGTCGTTGTGTACGGTAGTGAAGGATTTCCATTTGATTATCCGGTGATCGGTACGGGGGAGAATCTCATCCTGGTTTGGCTCGAAACGGATAACGCGGCGAAGAATGACTGCACCGCGTGAAGTAGACAGGGAGCCGGTCCAGTCAGTGATCTCTGTGACGGTGGAATCATAACGAAGCCGACCCCAGATTGCTCGGAGATGAAACAGCCCCGCCATGGGATCGTTGATTATTGCATCAACTGACGGTGAAGCGAGTAGCGGGTCTTCATACTCCGGTTCGTCATCTTCGTCTCCCAGAATCTCCGGATCACCGAAACCGGGCGCTTCGGCCGCAGCCGTGTAGCCGCCGAAATCATCCTCAAGATTCATGCCGCCGGTCAGGTCCGGATCAGTGGCGTTTTCTGAGCAGCCACCCGCCCAGAGCAGCAGGCCAGCCGCCAACATGATTGCAAGCAGTTTGTGTGTCATCTGTCGGTTTCTCCTTTTACAATCTGCTGTTTGTTTGGTCAGTTTTCTGCCCCACAAAGAAACAACCAGCGTGCCGGATGGAAACTGTCAGGTGTATTCTGTTATAGTACAGCAGACTAGCCAAGGTGGTCAATAAGTTGTAAGCTGCTGGACATGTACCGCGTGGTACACAGGGATATAGGTGAACCGGTTGGGACAACGAACCGGTTTATTCTATCTTGGAGAAAAAGCCGCCCGCCTGTCTCAATTTCTCAATAGCATCGTCTCTGGTGCATTGGAACCGGTGCATGACCATGGCTGTTTTTACCGAACCGCCGGATTTTTTCAGAAGTTCGCTCGCCCTATCGAGTGTAATGTCGAACAGATCCATGAGCATCTTTCTTGAGCGGGCAGCCAGTTTTTCCGATCTGTCCTGGAGATCAATCATCAGGTTGCCATAGGTTTTGCCCAGGAGAATCATGGCTGTTGTGGAGATCATGTTAAGGGTCATCTTCTGGGCTGTACCAGATTTTAGCCGGGTGGAGCCGGTAACCAGTTCCGGGCCAACGGGCAGTTCGATCAGGACATCCGGCTTCAGTGGAACGCCTTCAGCGCGGTTACATATGATAAAGGTGGTCTTGCATCCGATGGAAGTTGCGTATTCCAGACCAGCCAGCGTGTAAGGTGTCCTCCTTGAAGCGCAGATGCCAATGACGAAATCGCTTTTATTCAATCCATGTTGCTTAAGGTCATCAACCGCTGCCTGACAGTTATCCTCCATTCCTTCGATTGACAGAACCAGAGCCTCATAGCCGCCGGCAATGATGCCGGTTATCTGTTCCGGTTCGGTACCGAAAGTCGGCGGGCACTCAGCGGCGTCGAGCACGCCCAGCCGTCCCGAGGTCCCGGCTCCGATATAGAATACGCGGCCATGGCGGCGGAGCGTCTCGGCGAATATCTCCGCTGCCTGCGCGATTGGTTCAAGGGCTTGCCCCACCACGCCGGCAACTTTCATGTCTTCGCGGTTAGCCTTGCGGGCAATCTCCAACGCTGACAGACGGTCAATATCAAGGGTTTCGGGATTGACCTGTTCGGTGTCGAGTTTGCGAAGCTGGCTTATAAGGTCGTCAAAATCCACCATGCAACGAAAGTAGATAGATTCGGTAGAGTCGGCAAGAAGAAACCAGAGGTGACTGGTTGCGTTCTCGAAGATGCCTTGTTGTCAGGGCTGCTGAGTGACTCTGACAGTGTCAAGCAGCGTGACGGTGACGGAACCTAATCGGCCAACGAGGTCGCGTTCAATGACGTTATCGGGCAACTGGCTTGGGAGTGGTACCGGTAACAAAACGTTAGCGAGGGTGATATCCGGTGCACCGGCAATGGCGTAAACGTAGAGGTTGTACAACCCCGTATCCGGATCGGGCCCGGGTGAGAGAGAGAAAGCTTCGGGCGGGATTGTCCCTGAAGTTATCAGTTCAGCCGTGTAGGCACTGTAGCCATAACCGGTATAGGCGGAGTCAGCCAGGACAGCCGCCATCACGTAAGCTTCGGCCCTCGTGCTGCCACTCCATTCGAGCGATGCCTGGCCGCTGCCCTGTATCAAGTGGTTGCCCGGAACGACGTTGGTAATAGTGAAACTGTCCGGTATAATCGCTGTCAGAGTGTCGGAGAAACTGGTCCCGTCAGTAAGAATAATTTGCCTCTCGGTGTTTGCGTGCACGTATGTTGAGTCGTTGGCCAACCAGTGCAGAGAGTCGAGACAGTGCTGGCAACACTCGAAGTTAAGAGTCCGACCACCAAATGTAATCTCTGCGGTGCTCACCACGCCACCATCCAGTTTAAACCTGATGGCTACTTTGGAGCTTCTGGAGACCGGGTTAGACTCAAGATTAGGATCGATGATGAAAGCTCCCTGGATAGAGTAATCAGTCTTTTCTCCTGAGTCCACGATGGAGGTACCACAACCGGAGCCAAGGGCCAGAAGCAGAGCGATTGGCAGGCTGAGTAACCAGTGCTTCAGCTTGCGGGGCATTGCATTGCACATACGTCTTTTATATCGGCAGAGGGGTCAGTTTGGTTTACTTTAGTACAGTAAATGGATAAGGGATGCATCCTGCTGATCGGTACCTGAAAAACCCGTAAAACTGGGGGTAAAGGGGCAGAATATTCTTGCTTTTCTAGAAAAAAGGGATTTATTAAGGTGATTATAGGAAAACTCCCTGTAGACAGGTCTTTTTATCGGGGAGCGTGAAAAACGAGAAAAATTTTCGTCTGGTGGAAACAATTCTGAGTTGATTATTGTAGTAGAATATACTTGGCGGTTGGCACTGCATTGTTGACTGACATCCATATCGCCAAGTAAGCCCCGTGCCGTTCCCCTCCCCCCCGGCTCGGGGCTACTTTTTTGTGCTCCAAGCCACCTCGACCTTTGTCTTCGGCTCCCATATATCTCCAGATACTTACGGCAGCCACTTATCTTTGGGTGTCAAGGCAGCTTTTACAGTTGTGTGGCATGTGGGAGTTCAGGTGGAGCGATGGTTTCCAGGTCAAAACTTTGCCCAGCGGGGAACCCGCGGGAAGGGGAGAACGTCGCGGATATTGCCCATGCCGGTGATGTACATCAGGGCACGCTCAAAACCGAGACCAAAACCAGAGTGGGGAACTGATCCCCACCTGCGAATGTCCAGATACCAATAATAGTTGTCGAAATCGGTTATCCCTTTCTTGAGCATCCGCTCCTTGAGAATCTCGTAGCGCTCCTCACGCTGGGATCCCCCGATGATCTCGCCGACTTTTGGCACCAGGACATCCATCGCCCGAACAGTCTTGCCGTCGTCATTGACCCGCATGTAGAAAGGTTTGATTTCCTCGGGATAATCGTAAACGATTACCGGCCTTTTGAATTCCTTCTCGGTCAGGTAACGCTCGTGTTCCGATTGCAAATCCAGCCCCCAGCCGACGGGGAACTCGAAGCTCTCTTTAGAGTCTTCCAGAATCCTGATGGCCTTGGAATATGGCAGCCGCTGAAACTCGGAGTTTATAACGCCTTCCAGGGTTTGACAGACTTCCTTGTCAATCCACCTGCCGAAAAAGGCCATCTCATCGGCGCAATCATCCAAGGCATAGCGGAACAGCCATTTTACGAAATCTTCAGCCAGGTCCATATTATCGTCCAGTTCCGCCCAGGCCATCTCAGGTTCGATCATCCAGAACTCAGAAGCGTGGCGGCTGGTGTTTGAGTTCTCGGCTCTGAAGGTGGGGCCAAAGGTGTAGACATCTCCCAGGGAGCTGGCCACCAGTTCCGCTTCCAGTTGCCCGGAGACGGACAGGAACGTCTGGGTTGCAAAGAAATCCGCGTCCCAGTCTACGTTGCCTTCCTTTATCGGGGGGTGAATGGGATCAAGGCTGGAGACACGAAAAAGCTCACCCGCTCCCTCGCAGTCCGAGGCTGAGATGATTGGTGTATGGATATAGTAAAAGCCTCGTTCCTGGAAGTACTTATGGATACCGAAGGCCAGTTTGGAGCGGATGCGGTTCACGGCGCCGAAGGTGTTGGTCCGGGGACGAAGATGGGCCATTTCACGCAGAAACTCAAAGGAGTGGCGCTTTTTCTGAAGCGGGTAGCTGGCATCCGCCTGACCGATCAGATCGAGCGACCCCACCACAATCTCGTATTTCTGCTCTTTCCCCTGGGATTGACTCAGTTTTCCCTGTATCCGTACGGAGGCGCCGGTCAGGACTTTATCCAAGACAGGGAACTTCCCGGGGTCAGTGATGACGGCCTGTATGTTGCCCATGCAGGAGCCGTCGTTAATCTCAATAAAGGTAACGGTTTTACTCGCTCTGACGGTACGAACCCAGCCCAGAATGATCACATCCGAATCGACCGCGACGTTATCGTCGATGAGTATGTTGGCAATCTTGGTTCTTCTCTTGTAATCCATATCTGAGTCTTGCCTCAGCGGTTATTCTCACCTGGTTTATCAACGTTCATACCAAACAACAGAAACTCAATAATAATACAAATAGCCACCGGTGCAAGAAAGAAGAGCAGGTGAGGAGATAGGTGAACATACCGGAGGGCAAAACCTTTTTTGAAACCGGCCGGAGGGTATTTCGTATAACAGGATGTAGCATTTGTTTGCTCCTGCGTTTTTTGAACGCACAGACATAGTTCTCAACCTATCATTTCGTTGGCTGTCGCCGGTCCTGTGAGGGGCCGGCGGTCCCTTTTGGATGTTTGCGGTCGGGTCAGTTATCCTGGCACTTCTCGACCAGGTTGCGGTAGCGGTTAACGAGCCCAATCGTCTGATCGCGCGAGGTTGATTCAGCCAGGATGTTGAACGAGGCTTTGAAACGGTCCGGCGCTACCAGCACCCAGCCATTCTCTTCAAAGATGCGGATACCATCGACTAGTTCCCGCTTCTTGTCACTTGAGTCGGTGATAAGCCGACGCATAACCCGGCTTTTTTTCGACCAGGGGCAGGGGACAGACGCTCTCTCACGAACATAACGTTCGTATTTTGGCCTCAACTCCGCCAGACGGGCATTGGTACGGGCCATCATCTCCAGAATTTTAGCTGTTGACAGTATGGCGTCGGCGCCAATCTGGAAGCCGGGGAAGATAAAGCCGCCCCGGGTCCCGCCGACAAAGTCCGCCCGTTCTTCGCGGAAGACCTCCATCATAGCGCGATGTTCATCGGCGACCCGGATGACCTCGATTCCGTGTTCCTGTGCGATTTCCTCAACACCCATGGAGGCATCGACGGGGACCGCAATCCTCTGAGCATTGTGTGTTTTCAGGAAAAGATCGAGGACAAGAAGAAGCAACAACTGGTTGTCGACTGGCCGGCCGGTTTCATCGATCACCGTCAACTTTTCCGCCGCCGGATTCAGGGCAATGCCGATATCTGCCTTGAGTGACTTTACGATGGCCGAGAGTTGGACGATGGCCCGGGCGGTTTCCTGTGGCGAGGAAGAAAACTTGCGTGGATTGAGATTGGCGTTAAGCTCGGTAGTTGAAACACCCAGCAGTGAGAAGAGGGTAGGAAAAATCTGGGAGGAGGAACCGTTGGAATGATCAATGACTACTTTGAATCCGGCCTTTTTAATCGTCTCAACATCAATCTCGGAAATGAATTCATCACGGTAGTCATCGATAACCCGCTGGGGTGTGTCGAGGTGACCGATAGTCTCCAGCGTTGCCCGTTCAAAATCCTCGCCAAAGTAGTTGCGTTCTATCTTTTTCAGTTTGGCGGTTGGCATATCCAGGCTGTTACCGTCGAAGAGAATAAGATCGAGCTGACGGTAGTTCTCCGGGTTGTGCCGGACATAGACTCCGGCTGCGTAACCTCCCTTGCTTAGGGCATAGCGCACCACCGGCACCGGTGTTGCCTCGAGGTCGGAGACATTAACGCCCGCCGCCAGGAGGCCGGAGAGGAGGCTTCGTCTGAGGAGCCGTGAGATATCGGAAGCATCGCGGCTGGTGACAACGGCTGCACCCTGCCCGAGAGAAGCGCCGAACGCTGTTCCCAGCCGCACGCACATTTCCGGGGTGATTTCTGTCAGTGCCAGGCCGGTGACTTTCGAGTCCGTGAATAGCTCCCGGTTCCATTTCTCGCCCCAGACGAGCGAACTGGACACAATGGCGCCCTCGTCCACTTCCTTGTTTGGCCAGATTTTGCAGTTCGCCTTTACGGTTGATGAATTGCCGAGAACACAATCGGCGGAGACGACGGCGTTATCCAGCAGTTGCACGTTTTCACCGACCCTGGCCCGATTGCATACCACCGTACTTGTCAGCACACTGTTGGCGCCGATGGAAACGTCAGACCAGATGATACTCTCTTTGAGCTGAGCACCGTGGCCGATATGGCTGCGTCGACCAACGGCACAATCATGCAGCCTGGCTCCCGGTTCGAGCACAACGTCATCCCCAAGGATGACCGTTCCCGTGCACTCGACGTCGTCCTCAATCCTGACATTGGCTCCCTTGTATACAACGCCGTTGTGATACGTTGTTTTCATGGCCTTAAGGCCAAGCTTGAGGTTGCCGGTGAAGAGGTCATAGTGCACGTGGCGGTACTGATCAACATTGCCGATATCCCGCCAGTAACCGTCCATTATTTTCCCGTACAATCCCATCTGTCTGGAAAGCATCAAGGGATAGAGATTCCTAGAAAAATCGTATTGTTTCCTCTTCGGAATCAATTCCACGGCACTCGGTTCAAGAATATAGATACCGGTATTGACAGTATCGGAGAAGGTTTCTCCCCAACTCGGCTTTTCCAGAAAGCGGACGATGCGGCCATCACTATCCGTGATTACAATACCGTAGGCCAAAGGGATTTCCGTACGAGTGAGGAGGATGGTGGCCTCGGATTTCTTCTTCCGATGCCACTCTAGTGCTTCGGTCAGGTTAAAGTCGGTGATGAGATCACCGGAGATAACCAGCACCGGTTCCCTGGTGTCTCCCAGAGCATACCGGACAGCTCCGGCGGTACCATAGTCTTCATCAGGCTGGAAGTATTTCATTGTGACGCCAAAAGCGCTGCCATCGTTGAAATGTTCTTTGATCGCATCAGGCTGGAAATACAGCAGGGAGGTGACATCGGTAATACCATGCTTGGTCAGGAGGGAGACCACATGCTCCATCATTGACAGGTTCCCCACGGGAACCATCGGCTTGGGTATGTTGATGGACAACGGTCTAAGGCGAGTTCCGAACCCGCCGGCCATTATTACGGCCTTCATGCTCAAAGCCTTGTTCACGTATAGGTCATGTTTCGACCAGCAGACCGAGTTCGATCATGCGCGCCGCGATTTCTGAAAAACCGGTATAAACATTATATCGGATTTTTTCACGTTGGCAATACTCTTCGAGATCATTTTTTGCAAAGAGAACATCTGCCTCCCTGGCCGCACAGGCATCGGAGTAGCCGTCCCCTACAAAAACGGTCGGCCAGCCTGCGCCTTGCTTCGCACGATACTCGGCTATTCGTTCTCCCTTGCAATTGCCACACCGCCGGCAGGATCGATTCTTGTAGGGAAATTCTATTCTGATGTGGTTATTCTCCAGATATCCCCGGTTGCACAGCAACTGCAGATGGCCAAGGTTGTGGCGATCAAGAATGTAGTGAATGTAGAAATCCAGACCTTCCGACATGATAATCGGCTCGGT
>JAOZPL010000009.1:9700-16665 GCA_029932795.1 Candidatus Zixiibacteriota bacterium
GGTGTCGTTGGAGCGGCAAAGCGCTTCAAACTCCGCAAAACCGGGGTCGAGTTCAAAATGGTCAAGAAAGTTGTGGATTTCCTCCCGCGTGGCGTTGACCATTGCCGCTTCTTTCTGCAGCACTTCCCGCGTTGAGATGCGATTGGCTTTCCAATCAGGGATCAGCGCGTCATTCCTGCCACCGGAGAAATGGTGAAAGAGACTGTAGCCAACATCCTCTTTGGCTACGGTGCCGTCGAAATCGCAGAAGATAAGGGGTGGGGTCCTGTTCATAGTCGTCAGTATTTCAGAATGACCGTTGAAAGAAGTATCACCAGCAGTATGTAGCTAAGTAACCAGTGCCGGTAGAGAGCCGAGCGGCGAAAAAGCTCCGCCGTTAAAAGCAGCCGGGTGATCGTACCAACCAACACAATGATTATACCCCAGAAGGCCAACTCAGTCGCAACCGTGTTGCCGGTAAGAGAGAGTGCGGTTACAATCAGGAACCAGATAAAAAAGAGATACCGCAGCGCCCTTTGGAGCACGATCAAGGGTCTGGCGGAAAGCCGATTTTCTCTCATAACAGCCTCATCAATGGTTCATGCGCGAGCCGGAAGGCCAGGTACAGCATCACCACAAAAAAGAGGACCTTCACTACCAGCGGCCGGGCTAGGGTGCCAAGGTATCCACCAACCTTGCCGCCGAGAAGGATCCCGAGAATAACAGGTGGGGTGACTGCAAGGTCAAGCCTGTCGTTGAAGAAATAGACAGCCGTTGCGGCGGCGGCGGAGAAACCTACCAGGAATGATGACGTTCCGCGGGCGGTGGTGAGGGGCAGGCCGATTATCAGAAAAAGCAGAGGCACAAGGACAACACCGCCACCGATGCCGATAAGAGCTGCCAGCGTACCGGTGATATAGATCAGAAGCATGCAGAGTGGCAGGTAACGCCGGCGATTGTCGGTAAAAGCGGTTTGTTCCCCCAGGGGTTTGCTTTTCACAAAAGCGAAAGCGGTGTATACAAGGACCACTGTGAAGATGAGGCGCACCGACGTGGCCGGTACATAGTTGCTAAGAATACTGCCGGTGATGTTACCCATCGCCATAAAGATCGCCAGAATCATTACGAGTTCGAGGTCAACCATCCCCTTCTTGAGGTACTCAGTGGATGAGGCGATGGAATTGACAACAATGGCCGCTACCGATATCGGGACAGCGGCTTTGATGTTCATACCAATGATCACGGTCAGGAACGGCACCATGACAATGCCGCCGCCCAGGCCGAGATAACCACCCAGCAGACCCGCCGTCAGACCGCACAGAAGATACAGGAGCAGATCGACGGTCATTGCTTTTCCAATAGCAGGGAAGTGGCCAGTTGGATGTCAGGACGTTCTCTGACAACGATGTTTGCGTACCTCTGGTAGGTTCCTAATTCTCGGTCGTAGGCAATCTCTTTCAGCCTGGTCTTGATGTATCCGGCATACTGAGCGAACTGTTCCCGGTCGTCTTTCTTGGCCAGGCGCAGGATTCGTTGGGCTGCCTTCACTGTGTGCATCCTCGATTTCTCAAGGTAGGCCATATCGACGACCAGCTTGGCACTATCGCGCAAGCTTGAGGTAAAGGTGAAACCCTCCTCTTTGGCAAACCGTTCAAACCGTGTCACCCAGGCGTCAGACAGACCGAACTTCCCGGATTCGGCCATAATCGCTTCATGGAAGCGGTTGGCAAAACGGAAAAGCAGCAGAGAGTTCTCCAGGATGCGAGGGAATTCATGCTGGTCAACGAAGCTGAAGTAGTAATCCGGCGCCAGACCATGGCCGGTGTCCACCAGAGTCGAGTCAAACTCATTCAGGAAGATATCTCCCGCCAGATAATATCGCGAGATTGTAAGGCGGATGCCGCTGCCGTCTGGAAAGCGAGTGAATCCCTGCACCAGTCCTTTTCCGAAGGTGGTGTCGCCGACCAGGAAGGCACGGTCGAGTTCCTGGAGAGCTCCGGCGACAATCTCGGCGGCTGAGGCTGTACCCCGGTCGACAATCACGGCCATAGGTAACCCACCGGTTCGGTCGGGGCTGTCGGAGAAATGCGACTCTCTTTTCCAGCGTGAGCGGCTGTCAGTCCCGACAATGAACTTCCCCGCTTCCAGGAAAAGATCAGCAATCCTGTAGGCTTCGGAGAAGAGTCCGCCCGGATTGCCGCGGAGGTCAAGAATCATCCCGTGCGGGTTGGTGTCTCCCGACAGCAGTGAATCCAGGGCCGTTGCGACATCGTCTGCGGCCCCGGCGTCGAAATCCAGAAGCCGCAGATAGAGGATAGTATCGGGTGTGTATCCGGCAAACGGGATGTGCATGAAGTCGATACGTTGCCGGGTCACTGTGACAGTGAGAGTATCGTTGCTGACAGCGCGCCACACCTTGAGGTTAACGCGAGTTCCCTCTTTCCCTCTAAGGTGTCGGCTGGCGGACTCCAGCGAGAGGTTGACCAGAGGGATACTATCGGCTTCCATGATAATGTCACCCGCCTCAAGACCCACCCGGGCGGCGGGTCCGTTCTCACGCACCGACATGACGAGCAATCCGAGATCCTGCCTTATGACCGAGATGCCGATGCCGCTGTAGCCACCGGTAAGTTCTTCGTCCATGCGTTCGAATTGTTCGCGTTCGACATAAGACGAGTAAGGGTCCAGTTTGGCGAAGATACCATCCATTCCAGACAGGAGCATGGCGTCCCAGTCGAGCTGGCCCGGGTACATTTTCTCAACGCCAAAGGCGACACGGGCTACAGAAAGGGCCTGGTGCAGTCCCCTGTCAGAGAGAACATAGATCGCCATACCCCCGGGGATAAGCACCAGCAGGAAAGCCAGTACAGCGGAGATGAGTACCCAGCGGCGATTCGAGAGGCGGGAAGGGTTCATTGACGTCTGAGCTTTCTGAGGAGATGTCGCTTCACCTGCTCGAATACCTCCTCTGGAGGTCGGGAAGCATCAACAACTTTCACGCGGCGACTCTCCTGACTGGCAATCTCCAGAAACCCTTTGCGCACGCGGTTGAAAAAAGCGCGGGATTGAGACTCCAGCCTGTCCGGCTGGTGCCCTCGTCGGGTAAAAGCAGTCCTGAGATTGAGGTCGAAAACAAAGGTGAGGTCAGGTTTGACTGGACCTGTGGCAATTCGGTGAAGCATCTTCACCATCCTGATATCCAGCTTGCGACCGTACCCCTGGTAAGCGGTTGTGCTGTCGTAGAAGCGGTCGCACAGGACGATCCGCCCGGCCTTCAAAGCCGGTAGTATTTCCCGCTGGACGAGTTCGGTACGCGCAGCCTCGTAAAGCAGAAGTTCGGTGATGTCCGTCAGCCTGGTCTGTTTATGCAGGAGGATCTTTCTTATACTTTCCGCGATTCTGGTTGAGCCGGGTTCGCGGAGACAGGTTACTTTGAAGCCGCATGATTTCAGATAGCGTCGGGCCAGATTAATCTGAGTTGACTTGCCGCAGCCGTCAATACCCTCGAACGTGACAAACAGGCGGTGCTTCTTCATTCGTGCCCCTGCTCCGCTCAGGTGTGTTCTTGTGATCATAAAAAAACCAGCGACATGTGATCGCTGGTTAATCTACGCAATTGGCGCGGTTGTACAAAACTATTTTTTCTTCAGCACCACGCGCCTTTTGGCGGTTGCTTTGGGGGTGTTTTTTTTCATGGTCATCCGCTTCACCGCCGGTCTCGCTGCGACCGGTTTCCTGGCGGCAACTTTCTTTCTGCCGGTGATACCTTTCCAGCCGTACTTGATTATGAATTCCTCGGTCAGGCGACGGGCGACCTCGTCCGTGTACTGGACCGGCGGCGACTTCTTGAAGTATGCCGACGGTTCAACGATGGCGCCGGAGAGCTTGTTGTCCAGAGCCAGTTTGCAACAACGGACGGCATCAATTACGACTCCGGCGGAGTTGGGGCTGTCCCAGACTTCCATTTTCATTTCTATATTGAGCGGCACATTGCCGAAGGTGGTCCCTTCCATGCGGATGTAAGCCCACTTACGGTCGTCCAACCACGGGACGTAGTCTGAAGGCCCAATGTGAATCGAGCTGGGAGGCATCTCGTAGGTTAGCTGGCTGGTGACAGCATTGGTCTTGGAGATCTTTTTCGATTCCAGGCGGGAGCGCTCCAGCATGTTCAGAAAGTCAGTATTGCCGCCGACATTAAGCTGGCTGGTGCGCTCCAGCTTGACGCCGCGCTCGAGAAAGAGACGGGTCATTACCCGGTGTGCGATGGTGGCGCCAACCTGCGACTTGATGTCATCCCCGATAACCGGTAACCCTTTCTCTTTGAAACGTTTCTGCCAGTATGTCTCGCGGGCGATGAAAACCGGGATGCAGTTGACCAGACCACAACCAGCGTCAAGGATTTGCTCCACATACCACTTGGTGGCCTCCTCGGAGCCGACCGGTAGATAGTTTACAACAACATCCGTTCCGGTCTCCTTGAGGAGTTTAACGATGTCCACCGTGTCCCCCGGGGCTTTCTCAATTATCTGGGACAGGTAGTGCCCCAGGCCGTCATGGGTCATACCGCGCTGAACGGTTATACCCAGTTTGGGGACCTGGGCAAACTTGTATGTGTTGTTTGGCTTGGTGAAGATAGCTTCGGCGAGGTCCTTGCCGACTTTGTTCTTGTCGATATCAATGGCGGCGGAGAACTCGATATCGCGGATGTGATAGCCGCCAAGATTGACATGCATGAGGCCCGGAACGAAATCATCATCTTTGGCCTTCTTGTAAAACTCAATACCCTGCACCAGAGACGAGGCGCAGTTGCCTACGCCGATGATAGCCACGCGTACTTTTGGCATTTCAGAACTCCCTTCCGAATATCTAATGTTGTTGCCGTATTCTCAGCCTAGCGAATGTTGCTATATGGGCTCCGAACGGCGTCAGGTCAATATAGTAATTGCTTTTTTGTCATAATAATATAATAATGGTATACAAATAATGACCATATGGTCACATATGATTTTTCATGAACACACTAGACGTGGGCCGAGGTGCGATTGTAAATGAGGGGTCAACTTCATATGCTGGATGAAAACACTATTGTTGAGCTGGTAAAAAGGGGCGTGGTATCGGGTACTTTTCGACGGTTGCAACCGGAGAAGAAGGAACGGATATATCAAACCGCGGTGCAGCTTTTTAGCGAGTACGGTTACGATGGCCTGCCGGTGGACAGGCTGTGCCGGGAAGCAGGCATCTCAAAAGGATCGTTCTTTCAGTATTTCCCGTCGAAGACGCATCTGCTTGAGTTTGCGGTGCTTATGTTCGATGATTATCTGGCGCGGTGGGTGGCGGAACTGCGCCAGGGCGAGACGGCAGTCTTTAGCCGGGACCGGCTGCTTTACCTCTACCAGGCGCTGGTACTGAATGCCCGGCTACAACGCTCTGAACAGAAGTTCTATCTGTTTGTGACGCATGCTCTTGACCATACAGGGGTGATGCTGGAGGGGATCGATCTGGAGCGGCATTTTCGAGAATACGTGCGGGAGATTGTAGAGCGGGGGGAGAAAACCGGGGAGATTCGAGGGGATTTTAAGGTTGACCTGACCGTCTACCTGGTGTCAACTGTGATTGAAGCATTCCTGCGGCGGCAGTTTTCCGGTCGCCGGATGCCACTTAGCCAAACCGAGGAGTACCTGATTTCATTTCTGTTCGATGGGATTAAGGCTGGAATAGAGTCCGGTATCAGGCGTTGATCGTAACAGCCGGTTTGAAATCTTCCATGGTTAGCAGGCTCTCCTGCCGATGGCGCACGGCTGCCTCGCTCATTGGGAAATCCGGGCCGCTATGTTCAATCATAATTGATGAGGTGGCTGAGGCAAAACAACCAGCGCTACGGAAGTCACCGCCTGTTCTCAGGTATTCGAAAGTGAATCCGGCCATGTAAGTATCCCCGGCACCGGTGGCATCGACCAGGTCAATCTCATATGGTGGGATGTTGATGAATTCATCGCCGTCGTAGATGATCGAGCCGAGTTCGGCCAGGGTGACAATTACTATTTTAGGCCCCCACGACTTGATAACTCTGGCCGCCTCGTATGGATCCTTGCGGCAGTCGATACCTGTCAGGACCTTGCCCTCCAACTCGTTCGGCTTGACGATGTCAAACAGGCCAAGAATCTCTTCGATACCGTCGGGTTTTTCATGGTAGATGCGTCCGTCTTCGTGCGCTCCACGCAGAAGCCCCTGCGGGTCGCAGAAGAAGAGGCTATTAAAATTCTCCCGCATGTTGCGGATATCTGCATGGGAAACCTCTTTAAGAATAGGAGCGATCAGAACTACTTCCGACTGACGATATATGCTTGGGTTAAACCGTCCTATCTCTGCGGCACGTCCAAGAAGATCAAGTGTGCGGTTGCCGAAGTCGTCGTAATAGATAAGCGAAAAGCCGCCGGTTTCTTTCGAAGGGATGATCTCGTAATCGATCTTGTACTTGGTAAGCTCCTCGATAAACTGATCTTTGAAATCATCGCCGACCGCGCCGACCAGTTTGACTTGCTCACCCATCTTCGCCAGCGCCAGGGCAGCGTTAGTCGAGCAACCGGAGAGGACGCGGTCTTTGGTGTCGACCTTTTTGGTCTTTATGTAGTCGTAAACGGGATTACCGATAGCGGTGATCAAAGAAATTTCCTCTTCTGTTTCATCACGGGTGCCTCACCCCTTGGGGTGGGGTGAATCCCAGCGTTCCGCCCGGCGTGATTGTGTTGCACGTGTCATCACACTTCCCGCTTATTTCCGAGGACCTTTTTGGCGTACACCAGCCGCTGGATGGCGGTGACCAACGATGTAACGCCAACGATAATCAGTGCGAATTCCAGCCAGCCACCGCGGGGCCATTTGCCGGACGGCAGATAGACTTCGATAATGGAGCCGGCTATTATCAAAATGAACTTCTCAAACCGTCCCATTATCCCAACGGCGCAGTTCTCAATCTTTCCGATTGG
>JAOZPL010000192.1 GCA_029932795.1 Candidatus Zixiibacteriota bacterium
CCGGACCAGGTTCAATCCCACAGCAATGGCATGGCTAAGCCGAAAATGATTGATGTGCTCGTATACTGCCCCGGGAGCTTTTTCTGCCTTCTTCAGTAATTCGTCAAAACCCTCTATATCCCGGTATGGCGCGGGAAGCCTGCCGTCGAAATTAGCCATCACCATCTTCCCGACCCGCGAGACAAGATTACCCAGATCGTTGGCTAGATCGGCATCGTACTGCAACACGAACCGTTTCGCCTGGATATCACCGTCTATGCCAAACGGATACTGCGTCAACAGCAGATACCGTGTACCGTCCGGGCCGAACTGCCTTACCATGTCGTTTGGGTCGATGAAGTTGCCCAGCGTCTTCGACATCCGGGTACCGTCAACCGTGAAAAAGCCATGCAGAAAGATAGTGTCCGGGAGCTTGACTCCGGCCGCCAGCAGCATCGCCGGCCAGTAAAGGCAATGAAACTTCAAAATATCCTTGGCCATCAGGTGAACGACCTCACCACCATTCCACCACTTGTCGAACATTGGCTGGTCATCCGCATAGCCGGCCGCCGAGATGTAGTTGGACAGAGCATCCACCCAGACATAGGCGATCTGAGTCTGATCAAACGAGAGCGGAATCCCCCAGGTTACGCGCTCTCGCGAAAGAGAGAAGTCCGGCAGGTCCTGATTGATAAGCCCCAGCACCTCGCGACGTCGTTCTTCCGGAAGTATGAGCAACTCTCCGGATTCAATCTTCTCCCTGATTATCGGAGCGAAGGCCGTCAGCCGAAAGAAATAGTTCTTTTCCTTAACTTTCTCCGGTACTGTACCGTGGTCCGGGCAGCGACCGTCAACCAATTCCTTCTCGGTGATAAACTTTTCACAACCGACACAGTAATACCCTTCGTAGTAGCCGGAGTAGACAACGTCCCGACCGTCGTCTGTTTTCGCCGAGCGCATGGCCTCCAGAATCTTCCGTACCGCCCGGACGTGTCGCTCCGAGGTAGTCCGGATAAAATCGTTGTTCTCAATATCCAGATTCTTCCAGGCCGCTTTGAATGTTTCAACCGTCTTATCGCAGAAGGCGATCTCGGACAGCCCTGCCGCTCTGGCGGCTTCTGCAATCTTGGAACCATGCTCGTCGGTGCCGGTCAGGAAAAACGCCTCCCGTCCTGCCAGACGATGAAACCTGGCCAGCAGATCGGCGGCGATGGTCGTGTAAGCGTGACCGATATGCGGGCGATCATTCACGTAGTAGATGGGCGTTGTGATATAAAACGGCCTGGCCACAGTTGTGCTCCTACTACTACTGAAAATTTGGACTAAGCGTCCGGTTCGTCAAGCCTCCGAAGGGCTTCTTCATCCTGCTCAGTCACATCAAAATCCTTGTCCGTCACCGGGCGCTCTGCGAGTTGCAGACGACTGACGCCGGGACGCTCTTCCCCTGATGCCAGGATGTCACCCGCGCTGACTCGGAAATGAACGCCCTCTTCCCCGGTAATGACGGCCTCTTCCGCAAAGATGTCGATTTTTTCCAGAATACCTGTTCCCTTTGACGTGCGCACGCGCGTTCCCGGCACCGGGAAGAACCGTTTAACGCTGGCATACTGCTCGGTTTCGTATCGCAGGCAGCAAAGAAGCCGACCACAGTTACCGGATATCTTGGAAGGATTCAACGATAGATCCTGTTCCCGGGCGTGCTGCGTGGAGATAGGTGCAAAATCCCGGATAAAACAATTGCAACACTGGCGTCGGCCACAAACTCCCATACCGTCAAGACGTCTGGCTTCATCGCGCACGCCGATCTGTCGCAGTTCAATTCGCGTCCGGTATCTGGCTGCCAGGTCACGAACCAGCGCTCGGAAATCAACACGGTGATCGGCGGTGAAATAGAAAGTAATCTTGCTGCCGTCGAATTGACACTCGACATCAACAATCTTCATCAGTAAGTCATGCTTGCGCGCCAGTCTCGTAAACTCGGACCTGTAGACAGTCTCATTCTCCCTGAGCGTCCCCCACAAGGTTATATCGTCACGCCCGGCCGGACGAAGGATTGAACGTGGCTTAATTGATGCGGGTAGTTCAAAGTCAGGGTTTATCTTTTTCGAGAGGACCCCCATGTCCTCGCCCTGTTCCGCCTGAATGATTACATAATCCGCCAGCTTGAGCGTGTGATAATAGGTATTATAGAAGTACTCCCTGCGGGAGCCTTTGAATTCTACCAGATACAATTCCGCCATCAGTATCTCTCACACCCTGCAATTTTCCTGTCTTGCTCGGCTGCTGGCATGTGTGACCTCAGCTTGAGAACAAGCGCCACCAACGATATGTGAATATGCACGTTGACCTGCAGATCAGCAAGGGCCTTTTTGATATTGTCGGTCATCGCCGCCGCCAGTCGACTTTTCTCGAAAAAACGTGCCAGCCTTTTGAGTTCCTCAGCAAAATCAATATTAACCAGGTCATCTCCATCCCCCGTGTCGGCGTAATATGCACAATCGCGAATCAATGACTGCCACAGCCCCAGTAGACTTTCCGCTGCTCCCCTGTCACGGTCTTTGATAAGCTCAGTTATCAGCGCCACCACCTCCGGCTTCGGCTCCGTGAAAAGTGACCTGAACAGTAGTTGACCAACCGCCCGACTGGAACCATCGTCTTCCTCGTCGCTGCTTACCATCTCCAGAGCCTGTCCGACATTTCCCTCACATATACGCACCACCAGTCTGGCCCGGTTCTCTTTCACACCACAGTTGGACATGAGATAGCCTGCAGCCACAGCTTCGGGCACCCGATCAAACCGTATCTTCTGGGCACGGGACTGGATAGTCGGCAGCAATGCTTCGGGCCTGTCAGCGGTCAGGATTATCACAGTATCACCTGGTGGTTCTTCAATCAGTTTCAAAAGAGCGTCTGCCGAAGATGCTTTCATTTTCTCCATCCGATAAAAGAGAACCACCCGCCTGATGCCCTTGGGTGCTTTCCGGGTCAGGGTTCTCTTAATCTCACGCGCCATGGCGATAGGAATGGTGACAGCCTGAGCCGACAAGAATAGCTTGAATGGTTCCTGTCTCTTCTGTTCCAGCAATTCGTTTGTCAGATCAATCATTTCGTCACTGTTTTTGTGAGAACTAATCGGCAGGGCAAAATGCAAACCCTCGAAATTGAGGGCGTAAATGCTTCGACAAGGACGGCATTTACCGCATGGGAAGATAAGACCGGTTTCTTCGGCTTTAACCGGCTTCAAACAGTTCAGGAGAGCCGCGAACGAGATTGCCAGCGGCCACTGACCAAGCCCCTCCCGCCCGTGGAAGAGATAGGTGGAAGCAGTTCGTTTGTTACTGAAGGAACGGGACAGGATCGACCAGACCTTCGGCTGGGCTTGCGTGATATCAAAGTGATTCAATACGTATCCATTTCACCGGGTCAAGCAGTTCACGGCCTTTTCGCAGTTCAAAACGTACAACCCCATCGTTGGCGGCGGCGCCCAGCTCTGTTTGCGCCTGAAGGTACTGTCCCGGCGAGACCAGCACCTCATCGAGGCCGGCGTATGTCGTGTAGTACTGGTTATCATGGTTAATTATAACAAAATTCCCGTAGCCGCGCAAATTACCTGCATAGGCAACTGTCCCGGAAGCTACCGCCCTGACCGAACCTCCCGGCCTGCCCTTTATCACAATCCCGGGCGAGAACGATTTCAGCCGATTCACAGGATTCACTGCAGAGCCGAACTTTACGACAACCTTGCCGTCAAAAGGGGAAGGCAACTGCCCTTTGAGAGTGGCAAAAACAGATGCCACTACCGAGGATGACCCCTCCAAAACCTGTCGCCTCCTCTCCTCCTCCAGCCGCGCAATAATAGCCTCCATCTCCTCGGCTGCCTTCTGAAGGGTCAGGACCCGGTCGGCCTCTTCCCGGCTACTCCGTCGGAGGCGGTCAAGATCCTTTTGCTGTTTCTGCCGTTGGCTCTTTCCCAGCGCTATGGAGGTCTCTTTTTTCTTCTTGAGTTTGGACACCATCCTCTTCTGACCGGTCAAGTTATCCAGATTTTCGATCGCCTGCATCAACAGGTTGGATTCCTGAGCAACGTTTTCTGATTCAAAGCCGGCCAGAGCGGTCAAGTAGATGACCTGCCGATGCATTTCCAATTCTCTTTCCGGCAAATCTGAAAAACCCCTTTTTTCGGATGATGCCGCAAAATAGAACTGGCGGATGTTTCCCAGGTAACGGCGCTGGAGTCGGTCCAGTTTTGTTTGCCGTTGTTGCAAGTCCTGATCGGCACGCTTTACCTCGTCTTTCAGTTCCCTTAGCTGTCTGTTCAAACGTCTGATGATCTTGCGATCAGAGGTGATTCTCTGGTCGTACTCGGTCACTTTTGCCGAGACCCGGAGTTGTTCAGCGTGTAGCGAATCCAGTTTCTTCTGACTATCTGTCACTTCTTTCTTAATGCGAGCCAGCTCTTCTTGCTGACTGATAATCCCCGGCTCGTCGCCGGCGTGGAGAGGCAACGTCGCCAGGCTGACGCACAGAATAACAATGACCGGAACCGTCGTAATCTTCATTCTACTTCAACAATCGTTGAACACCCAGATATCCGCTGACACCGCCGATGAACGCAGCAATCAGACAAAAGACGACGAT
>JAOZPL010000193.1 GCA_029932795.1 Candidatus Zixiibacteriota bacterium
ACTTCCGCAGCGGCGCTCCCCTTGGCTCCTTCGGAGAATTCACCAAAGTCAATGCTGATCGGGTAATGACCGAGGATTATTTCTCTCTGGCCGTATTTAATAACCGACTGTCGCTTATAGGCCAGCCGCTGCACCTCGGGCATGAACCATTTGACGCACTGGATGAAGTTGCGTCGGTCCTGGGCTGTCTGAAATCCAATATGGTCGTACTCGAGAATACACTGCAGGAGATCCTGCTTCCAGGGAAGACGGCGGAACAGGTCCAGCGATGGAAACGGAATATGGAGAAAGAACGTCAGGAGGTGCTTGATGCCCAGTTCGCGAAGGAAATAACCCACTAGTAGAAGTTGATAATCGTGAATCCAGACAAAGGTGTTATCTGTAATGTATTCTGCAGCAATCTCGGCGAACCGGCGGTTCACGTCGATGTAAGCGTTCCAGTTCTCGACGTCGAATGAGAAATGTCCCAGGAGGTCGTGGAAGAGGGGCCAGATGCTCTTGTTGGAGAATCCCCGGTAGTATTTCTCAACCTCTTCATCGCTGATCACGACTGATTTGAGATCATACGCCTGTGTACGACAGTATTCTTCCAGGAGTGACTCCGCTGGTGCCTCGGGCGGACAGCCAGGCCAGCCGATCCATATACCCCTTGTCTTATTCATCACGGGCACAAGGGCTGTCACCAGACCACCGGGACTGAGCTTGATCTTCCACTCGTCCTGTTCGCTGTAGATGGCGATTGGAAGACGATTAGAGACAACAAGAAGGCGCATGTTTGACAACGACATATCCCCTCCATCTATGCCCGCTTCAACAGGTTATGAACCAGTGGATGCAGGCACTCACACCCCGGAAGTAATATACAATCTTGAGAGCAGTAAGGCAAGTCTGTACGGGGATATTATGATCAGGGATTATATCTGTCTGTCAGAGGCCGACATCAAGCCAGCGGTCGAGAAACGCCAGCAGCTCCCCGGGAGGCTTGATCCAGAGATCGGCGGCTGTCGGGCATTCTTCCGTACGGACCAGAATACTGAGTCCGTTGCCAGCCAGGGCCATAAACGCATCTTCATCGGTGCGGTCGTCGCCCAGATAGGCGACTATGGCGTCGTCGGTTAGCTCACTCAGTATCTGTTTCACAGCTCGACCTTTATCAATTCCGGCGACCTTCAGTTCCAGCCCGCCATCGAAATCACGAAGCTCTATTCCATACTGCCTGCTTGCATGTTCCCACCTGTCCCAGACTTTTGATCGAATCGATCCTGTTTCCTGTTTGGGCAAACCTCGCCAGTGGAAGGCCAGTGAGATCGGCTTGCGTTCACACAGTGGTGCTAGCCCATTCTCCTTGGCCCAGTCTTCAGCTTCAGACAGGCCTTTCTTGACTTTATCTGAGATGTCCACACTCTGGACATTGCCGTCCGGCAGTCGTCTTTCGGCACCGTGCTGGCCCCAGATTTCCGGTGGCGGGTCAAGCCCCAGCAGAGGGGGAATCTCATGGCTTCGACGACCGCTAACAATAATAAGGCGGGTTTTGCGTGAACCTGCGAATTGGTTTAGACGTTGTCGCACTCCCGGGTAAGGGTATGCCCGGTCGCGTTCGACAGTGAACGGAGCAAGTGTACCGTCATAGTCAAGCATGAGCGCGGCCTGATCTGCAACTGCAAGTCTGGCGAAGAAAGGGTCTGTATTGTAGTCGGCGTTTGGCGGGTGCATCAGCAAAAAGTTAGCTTGCCACAAGGTAGTTAGCAAGTCCGCGGCGAAGGCCTGACATAAGTGTCAGGTATTCGCGGAGGTGGCGGGTTAGAAGGAAGTTTTCTGCGACGAATCTTTGTGCTGTAAGACCCATGCGCTCTCTTTTCACCGGATTGCGAAGCAACTCGCGTGCCCTGAGCGCCGCGCCTTCAGGTGTATTCACCAGATAGCCGGTATAGTGATTGTGAACCTGAAGCCGAATGCCGCCCACATTGCCGCCGATCACAGGTTTTCCTTTCCACATACCCTCTGTCACAGTCAGGCCGAACCCTTCCTGTGTCGATTTCTGGAAGACTATCGATGCTGAACGCTGGAGGGCGTTAATCGTCCGGTGAGCGTCCGCCGGAAGCAGGAGGACGTGAATACGGTCGTTTTTCCCCGCAGCGTCCTTGACCTCCTCAAGTACGGCATCACCTTCAGGATCATCAGTGGCACCCCCACCGGCGAGGACAAGGCGGGCATCGACAGAACTATTTAGTAGTGTGAACGCCTTGATAAGGCCGATAGGATCCTTGAATCGATCGAAGCGTGATATCTGAACGAGTATCGGCAGGTCGTGGGGGATACCTAGTTCCTGGAGAGTATTGTTGATTTCTGTTTCTGTTAGCTCGCAGTTCTTGTCGCTGAGAGGATCGATTGAAGGGGCGATGATGAATTGGGGGTGAACCAGAGGCTGGGCAAAATCCGGCATCGAGAAAATCGAGGCGTCATAAGCGGAAACTTTACCCTTGAGGTAATTCCAGACCTTGCGATTCGGGTGGCTGGCGTCGATATGGCACCGCCAGATCCATTTTCCCGAGCGATCGTTGCACCTCTCAAGCAGTCCCGCCGGCTGAGGGTCATGGATAAAGACAAAATCGGCGTTTTCCAGCACGATTCGGAGTCTGTTGGCATTGTCGGTCAGAGTCTCCTCATAGACTTCGAGCATTCTTTGCGTTAGCGTGGCGTTGTTTCCCTGCAGGCCATTGTGGAAGGCCTTTGTAACCTGAAAGTATTCCGAATGACCCTGGACAATCTCCCATGAGGTATCGAGACCCAAGTCATTCATTAGAGGTACCAGCCACCCGAGAATCTCAGCGACTCCGCCCCCGGCTTTGGTGGAATTTACATGTACTACCTTAGCACCGACTAGGTCTCTGGCCAGTTGCTTCAACTGAGAAACAGCGTTTGACCCGGCGAGCGGCTCGTAATCTTTAAGTACTCTTTTCATAGGTGGGCTCCGCTGATGTCGCTCTCTCTAACACCGAGATGAGCTGACGTTTCAGTTCGAAAAGAGTCAAGAAGTAGAAATCGATTCCCTTGAGAGCATCGATCATGACTCCGGTGCCGGTGCCAAACCCAGCCAACCAGGCAGTGAAATCGTCCGATCCGTCTTCCGTGCGCCGGCGGGCTTCCACGAAATGGTAGTAGATTGAACTAAGGCTCATTCTGGACAGTTGGCTTCTCAAATCCTCGGGTGCAAAAAGTTTGCGATGGGTATGAAAAACAACGGTCACCGCCCGCATGAATCGGAAGTCCTCGCCCTTTTCAACCCAGGGGATGAACGGCACTTCGCTGAGCCGTTCATCGACAATATCAACCAATACTGCTCTCAGTGTCTCAAAGCTGTCGAGTGCATAGGGGTTGATGATGCCGAGACGCTCGGCCAGCACCCGGTCACGGAGATTCCGCGAAGCCCAGATTGCGAAATCATTCCGGTATTCCGGGTCATCAAAGGTCGGTCTGATGAGCGTCTCGCTAAAATGATGGAATAGGCATTCGACCGGGCAGATCAGAAGACGCTCGCGCAACTCCCGGAGATTAATAGCGGTGTCGATACCAGCCATGCGCGAAATCAGGGCGCAGTCCTTTATTTCAAAGGGCATGTTGGTTTTTTCGGTATTTATACCCACCGCTTTAGATTCCTCCCGCCTTGGACCATTGCAAGCGTACACTGGTTATACAGTAAAGATGATTGCAGTATAGCAAAAAACCATCAGGGAGCAAGATGCCGGGTGGGGAATGGTTGATAAAAAATAACTCCCCGTATCCGGGGAGTTTTACTGGTGGTGATATTTTCCGGTTATAATTCGCTGGGCCTCAACCACTTCAGGCGGATCACCCGAAATCAGTTGCGGGCCGAAGGTGACGGCTGTAATGACATCGAGAGGGTAAGCGATAGTAATACCCGTCAGATAGATGTTAAGAACGCCATCGGATACTCGGTAGCACTCTTTTTCGGGTTGACCCCTGAAATAGTACTCATGGTATTCTCCGTTTGCAAACCTGATGCTGAGAACATACACCACCCCTGCAGATCCTCTGGGCAACAAGCCACAGAGAGGGCAACCGCCCTTTATGATCTGTTCCTTCCTGCCTCGCCGTTGAAGGGTATGAATCAAGCGAGCGAGGGCTTTCCGGAAACGGCTATGTCGGCAATAGGCGTGCTCCACGAGTACTTTCCTCGACAAGTTACAACCCGGATATTCTCCGTCACTACGGGCAGGTCTCACAGCCGATAAAACTGCACCAGCCGGCAGGGTTAAGCACGAGAATAGCGACATTCCTGCCTCTAAGACCTGTGTCACCCGCAGTGAATGCATTACATTTTATCCTATCCAGGCTTTCTTCATTACCGCGCCTCTGAATCAGACTAATAGAGCGGTCGATGATACTATTGGTTCTTCTCCCGCGCAAGTAATTTGTGGAGGTTTCTGCGGTTTTCTGAGGAAGTGTTCTGATGTGCCTACCTGGCTCTGAGAGCTTTGACAATACGGAATCGGGAGGCTCGCACAGCAGGGAGAAAACCGCCAAGAAGGCCCATCACAATTGAGAAGACCATGGCATTGATGGCGATAGCAGGAGAGATCGCAAAAGAGAAGG
>JAOZPL010000194.1:0-741 GCA_029932795.1 Candidatus Zixiibacteriota bacterium
CATAAAGGTCCTCGACCGTCTTGATGAAATGAGTCTGCCCGAAAATGACATTCATCCCTTCGGGGATATCTACTTTCACCAGATGGCTCCTAAACAGGTCTTCACTTGCCATTACTCACCTCAAAAATATCATCTCTCACGCCGCTATTAATTATTGGGTTACGGTAATACTCGGTCCCGGCGAACTTCAGTTTAAAAAAGAGCGCCCTTTTGCCTTGTCCTCGAACCTCGAACTGTTTAGGCAACCAGAAGCCTTCCGGGATGGGACCATATAAAATCGACATATTCACTTCCCCAAGCCTGAACATTATGCCACCCGGCAACTTGGCCGGAGAAAAATCTACACGTACCAGATGAAACGACGCTGCCTCGAAGTAGTATTCGCCGTTGATGTCATTTTCCTGTTCTCCCTTCGAGGTAACTGTGAAATAATGACAAACATAAGACCCAACCGTCTCGTCAGCCACACCCTGATAGACAATCTCGTACTTGTCTCGATATCCCGACGAGAATGGCTCCAGCACCGGGCAAGATATGTCACGTATCCTTCGCTTCTTCACCTTCTCCCTTTGCCTGGCGGCCTCCTTTTCAAGGTCTTTAAGATCCTGCAGTTGGCCGTCTTTGTAAAAGGCCAGGTAATCTTCGTAATACCAGATTGTGTCCGGCAGATACTTAAGATAGACTTTCTTGTCGAGCCGGATCTTCTCGACAAAGCCCTTGCCCTTCTGTTCCTCACCCTCA
>JAOZPL010000194.1:751-4610 GCA_029932795.1 Candidatus Zixiibacteriota bacterium
AAGATCGTGGAGTTCCTCTCGCTGAGCCCTCTCAACGGCCAGAATGCGCTCGATCAGCGCCTCCGGATCGATCCCCTCCGCAACCTCCTGCGCAGACAGCGCGCTCCAGAAGATCAGGCAGGCGACCAGAAAAGCGGACGACCGGGTTAAACGTTTCACAAACCGCCTTCTCTGATCTCTATCTTTTCAATCATGTCACCGCGCACAAGACGGTCAACCACGTCCATCCCTTCCAGCACCTGCCCAAACACGGTGTAACACCCTTCCAGGTGCGGCTGGGGAGAAAAGGTTATAAAAAACTGAGAACCACCGGTGTCCTTACCGGAAGTGGCAATACCTACCGTACCTCGTTTATACGGTTCGCCCGAATACTCGCAACGAATCATGTACCCCGGCCCGCCACTGCCATCCCCCCGGGGATCACCACCCTGAGCCACGAAACCGGGAATGACACGATGGAAAGCGAGCCCGTCGTAGAAGCCGGATTCAACCAGCTTTATAAAATTCAGCACCGTCAACGGCGCTGCGTCAAAATATAATTCAAACTCAAACTTTCCTTTGGAGGTCGAGACCTCGGCATACGGGTTGACCACATATTTCTCTATCGCTTTCCTGATCTTGCGAGTTCCGATGCGGGTTTTTGCTGGAGGAATCATCCGCCGGCGGTCTTCATTCAGGTGCTCGAAATAGATCTCAGCGGCATCTTTTCTAATAATATACTCTCGGTCCAGTAGGCCGTCTATCAGAATCTCCATTACGGTGGTATCCCGGCCAAGCTCTTTGACAAACGGCACCACAGCAGCGAGTATCGAGCGTCGGACATCAACATTTATCTCCACACCGCGTGACATCATGGTTCTGAGCACCGGCAGGAAGGATGCCACCTCCTCAGAACCGATCTGCTCAACAGCCTTTGACACCAGTACATAATCCGAATCGGTCAACGCTTTATTGACGTAAAAGCCGGCGCTGGCGGTGTCCAACAACATCAGGACAGTGAATGCCGACGCACGGACCATCGGGTCCTCATCACCAAACAGCACCGCCACCCTCGGAACGACATTCACGTCATCCACCAAGCCATAAGCTTCGGCGCCGGCCGCCCGTACCAAACGGCCCGGCTTCTCGTACAGAACCGAGTCGATAAGGTTAACCGCCCGGTCACCCTGAACGGCTGCCAGATATTTCAGTGAGGCCGCAACCACATTGTCACTGGGACCCGATTCCAGCCGAGCTGTGACAATATCCACGGCGGTATCGCTGCGACACCGGCGCAGCCCGTCAATCAGGGCCACCACCATTTTTTCGTCGTCTTCATCTCTCAGCCTGTCAGCCAGCTTACCGGCTGCCTGCGCCGTCTCCTTGGCACTCAGACCGACTATTGCCTGAACCACTACCCACGGGTTATCATCGTTCAGAGCAATAGACAGATAATGTTCTGCCTCCGCGGAAGCAGAGCTGCTCAGTCCGCTGACAGCCAGGGTACGGGCAAACGGATCACTATCAGCCAGAAACTCGATAAAGACACCCATCCCCTCGTCAATACCCATCCGCGCCAGCATATAAAGCCCAGCCAGGCGCACTGCCGGATCCTTCTCATGCTCGAGCAGAGACAACACATTCTGTGCCCTGGATTTTGCTCCGGCGCGGAAGAGGGCCATACAGGTCGCTTCGCGCACGTCGGGTGAGGGATGTAACAGGTACTCTATCAGGGCGTCAGCTATCTCGGTCATGCTGCTGTCAGCCAAACGGCCAGCCGCCTCCACCGCTTTCGCCACCGCTGCTGAGGGAAGATCATGGGCGACATCCAGCAACCGCGCGGCATACTGGCTCTGACCTGTCAAACCAAGAGCAAAGACCGCAGTTGAGATAACATCAATTGACGGGTCGTCGAGCAACTCCATGAGATACTCACCGCTCTTGGGGGCTCCGATACGTCCAATTGCCAAAGCAGCCCGGGCGCGGATTTCCGGCGATTCGCTGTCCAGGTACCTGGTCAGCTTTGCAGAGAGAACTCGCTGGTCTTCCTCGTGGATGATTTCCGCCAGCTTTTCGGCGCGCGTCCTCTCTCTGAAGGTGTCGTAGAGGAAATAGGCGAACGCCGCAAACAAAAGAACCGCCACAATGGCGGCGTATTTTCTCAGCCTCCTGCTCATATCAGTGTGAAAATCTAAAGCTGTTCAAAGAGAGCGTCAACCGTTTTCATCTGCGATGGAGGACGGGCAGAGTGACTTGGATTGCCATAAAAAACCCCCGGTGGTCAGCCGGGGGTAGGTCTAGCATAACTGGCTTGCGCAGCCTATGTTAGCTCACCAACCATTAGTGCAATAACCATGCCCCCGTCCAACCAGGCAGGAGCCGGAGGTTGAAAGTGCGTATCAAATTGATTTATAATAACTTCCGGGAGGGCAATATCCAGAATATGCAATTCCGTTCACCTCTCGAATAGCTCAGCACCGACTCAGTCTGTTCTCGGGGGCAGTTTCCTCGACGCTCCATAGTCACCTTAAACGACACGAAGAACTGTCACGCCCAAACCACCTGGAGGATTTTCAAGCAGATATACTGAAACGTGTGCCCCTAACCAGCAAACTTTTTCGCCGCTCTCTCAAACGCCGGATGGCTGAGTTTTTTGAGGGACTTGTCGATTTCAGTCAGGTCGGATCGATCAAGAGCGTTCAGCTTTTCGGCAAAACTGCCCGACCGAATCTCCTTGAAAAGTTCCTCCATTCTTTTCTTCACTGATGAATCAATAACCTTCGGGCCACCACGCACCGAGCCATATCTGGCTGACACGGAAATCCGCTTGAGCATCCCCTCAATACCGAACCTTTTGATGAGACTGATAATCAGGTCAAGTTGATAGGCAACTTCGAGGTAGGCGTGCTCCGGCTTGAGACCATTCTCGATAAGCACCTCAAAGCCGTTCTTGATAAGCATGGCCAGCCCGCCGCACAGCACCGCCTGTTCGCCGAACATGTCTCCAACCGCCTCGGCCTCGAAGGTTGTCTTAACCAGCCGTTTCCTCTGCAGCCCGATTCCGTTCGCCAGCGCAACAAGAGTGGCCAGCGCCTTTCGCGAGCGGTTTTGCGCCACCGCGTAGAATGCAGACAGAGAGCGATCGGTCAGGTACTTTTCCCTGACAGCCTCTCCCGGCCCGTGAGGCGCGACCAGGATCACATCACAGCCGGCAGGGGGCTTCACAAAACCGAAATGGATCGACATGCCGTGCAGAAACCAGAGGGTCGCATTTCTCCTCAGATTCTTCTCAATAACAGTGGTGAAGACCCGACCGTGAAGGTGATCCGGAAAGGCCATACAGATGACGTCCGCCTCTCCGATAGCAGGGGAGATGCTTTCCACCCTGAAGCCGTCTCTTCTTGCCTGCCTGATGGATCCGGACCGGGAACGAAGGCCAACCACGATGTCAAATCCGGAGTCCCGCAAGTTAAGCGCGATAGCTTGCCCCTGTGAGCCATAGCCAATTATGGCCACTGCTTTTTTCCCTTTATCTTTGGCTGTCATGGGCATAATATACGGCGATGATTATTGTCTGCCAACCCTGACGGCACTGAGTATATGGATACCTATCACAAATCGATGAAGGAGCTGGTCAAGGCGGCTCTTGATGAGGACATCGGTCCAGGAGACCTGACATCGCTGGGTTGTCTGGAGCCAAACCCGGCCAAGGCGAAAATAGTCGCCAAATGTAATGGTGTCCTCTCTGGAGTGGAACCGGCCCTGCTCGTGTTCCGGATGACAGACTCGGCAAATGTGGTGCGCTTTCTGCTGAAAGACGGTGACCAGTTCACCGGTGGCGACACCATAGCTGAGATTGAGGGATTAAACCTGAGTATTC
>JAOZPL010000195.1 GCA_029932795.1 Candidatus Zixiibacteriota bacterium
AGAGAACTCCTCTCTGATTATCTGACCAAGAAGGGCTTCCAGATTACCCAGGCAGAAGACGGTGAGAAAGCGTTGGAACTATATCATGCCGTTTTTGCTCCATTGGCACTGGTGGATATGAAGATGCCGGGTATGGACGGTCTGGAGTTGATAACCCGTCTTAAGGAAGTCAATCCTTTCATACAGATTATTATGTTGACCGCCTTTGGCTCGGTCGAGTCCGCGGTGCGGGCCATGCAGGCCGGAGCTTTTGATTATCTCACCAAACCGGTGGAAGACCTCGACGAACTCTTGCTTAAGCTGGACAAAGCGGCAGCTCAGAACCGGTTGGTGGTGGACAATCAGGTGATGGCCGAGCGACTGGCGGAAATATTTCCCAGTTCGGAAATCATCGGCGAATCGCCGGCAATCAAGAAGGTCAAGAAGTTGATCTCCCTGGTAGGGCCCAAGGAGGCCACTGTGCTGATCACCGGCCCGTCCGGGACGGGCAAGGAGCTGGTTGCGCGGGCGATACATTCGTTATCAAAGCGAGCAGAAAGGCGCCTGGTAGCCATCAACTGTGCCGCCTTTCCCGAGACGCTTCTTGAGTCGGAATTATTCGGTTACGAAAAAGGCGCTTTTACAGGAGCTGAGAGGGCTAAACAGGGGCGCTTAGAGATGGCCGAAGGAGGCACGTTGTTTCTGGATGAGATTGGTGAGATGCCGCTATCGATGCAGGTAAAGCTGCTCCGGGTTCTCGAAGAACGGAGCCTTCAGCGGCTCGGTTCAGTCAAAGAGATCCCACTGGACATCAGGATCATCGCCGCCACCAATCGAGACCCGGAAAAGCTTATCAAGGCGGGTAGATTTCGGGAGGACCTCTATTACCGGTTGAATGTGATCGAAGTCCACCTGCCACCTCTCTCCGAGCGGACGGGTGATGTTCTGCTGCTGGCAGATGAATTTGTTAAAAAGTCCGCACGAAAGGTGGGGAAAGAGGTCAAGGGGATCGACGGCGAGGCGGCCAGTATGCTGGCCGAATACCACTGGCCCGGTAATGTTCGTGAACTGGAGAACATAATCGAGAGAGCGGTGGTCCTGACGCAGTCTGAGTACATCTGCAGGGATGATCTGGCTGGTCTCTCCAAGGGTAAGGAGAGAATCCCCGAAGCAACAATTCGTCTTCTGGCTGATGTGGAGAAAGAACACATCAGTTTCTGCCTGGATCAACTCGACTGGAATATCGGCCTGTCCGCTGAAAAGCTGGGTATTCACCGGAATACCCTTCGCTCCAAGATCAAAGAATATCATCTATCACCCAAATGATCGGTTGACCGGTTTTTGTGCCGGTTACTATGATTGCGCACAATAATTGTGCAGCAATCGATTATTCATCCCTCGCCTTGAAGCGTATCAACTTGTATGACAGTAACTTAGCTGTTTCGGCACGGTGTTTGATGTATATTTGGTCGAATAGGGAAACTCGAAATGGAGTTATCGATGAAAAAGAGATTGATCCTCATTATGGTTACTCTGGCGGCCTTCGGTTTTTTTGGCTGCGATAATGATGATGACATCATTTACATTGAGGACCCGGCCCCGCAGGCTCCTCAGGGAGTCTTCAGCGTTACCGGCGATGCAGCGGTTTATATTTTCTGGAACGGTTTGTACGAGGATGACATAGTTGAATATGTCGTCGGTTGGAATGACGAACTCCTTGGCGAATACGAGGAAGTGGGCCGAGTGTTTGCCAATCCGCACCCGGTGGATAATCTTTACGGATTCGTGGATACCGATGTCGACAATGGTCAGACCTATTTCTACGCTGTCTGGGCGGTCGATGAAGCGGGACAGGTATCGGAGCCGTCACTTGAAGAGGTTTTTGACACTCCCCGTCCCGAAGGAACTGTAGAGCTTCGATCCCGCTTCAAAGAGCCGATTCTGTCCGGGTTCGATCTGAGCCAAGGTGCGCGTGTACCCTGGGACGCTTCTACAGCGGATGTGTATGTTGATCATGATACTCTCTTCCGCGGAGCGGAGACACTGATCGTCATTAACCTGAACGCTGCCGGCCTGGCCACAGATATCCAGGATATGGGCTACCATGAGTCATTTGACGAGATTGGCTGGGCGCCGGATGACGGCTGGTCCGATCTGAGGAAGTACGAACTAATAGCTGGTCATACCTATGTCGTCTGGACGTCTGATTATCATTACGCCAAGATGCGGGTAACGGCCCTAGCACACGAAACCGGCTGGGTCAGTTTTCAATGGGCGTACCAGACTGCGGATACAACCAATCCCTATGGTAACAGGGAGTTGATCGGGCCACCGCCGGATATTGATAAAAGGGATGGTCCGGTGAACCTGGATAATGCTGAAGGAATAATTCCCCAGCAATAGATATGAAAGGATGGGTGAAATCATGTTACGCAGAATATTCCAATTCGGCCTGGTGGCTACCCTTGTGGTTGTCATTAGTATGGCTGCGCCGGCTCAGTCTTTGCGGCAAGATTACGATGATACTTACGCTGGAAGTGTGAAAATTGATCGCTATCTTGATGCCGAGATCTGGACAAACCATTCCGATGCCGAGTACTACGAGGGAGACAACATTGTCATCCACTACCGCGTGAACCGGGATGCTTTCGTGGCCATTTACACCATCGATACTCGTGGGCGGGTCAGTCTGTTGTTTCCGACCGATCCCACAGACGATAATTTCGTTTACGGCGGGGTTACATACAGCCTGCCAAGCGGTGACGACGACTATGATCTGTTAGTAACCGGCCCCGAAGGAGTGGAGCACCTTCAGATCATCGCATCGAGAGAGCGGTTCCCTATTCCAAACTGGTTTCACAATTCCGGGCTGGTCTGCGACTGGGATGACCGAGCGGAGTACATGGATTATCTGAACAGTCGCTACTTTGTTCGTTACGGCGGCCAACGGTTTGCCTATGACCGGGCGGTGGTCTTTGTGGATGAATGGGAACCGTACTACTATCGTCCGATCTATTATCCGGCCTATCCGAGTTGGGCGGTGTGCGGAAATGTCTACATTGATTATCCATACGGCGCCACCGTCTGGATTGATGGTACATACTGGGGATGTGCTCCATTGTATCTGCCGCGCATACTGGTTGGCTGGCATACAGTCACAATCTATGACTATTACGGTTACTGCTGGGAGTCGGATTTCCACGTCAGCCGGTACAATACGGTCATCTTTGATCGCACGGTCGTAAGGGTTAATTCCTCAACCAGATCCAAATACTCCTCTATTCGTGGAATTGGCTACAAGGACCCTGCAAAGAGCGGCTATCCGCTGTTCAAATCGAAAGCGGTGAAGTCAGGCTCCAAGTCAGTGGGCTCAGCGAGTATTGCCGGTACCAAGTCAGGACTCAGTAAATCCGGTACTCTCAAGAGCAACCAGACCGGCTCTGTCCTCACCAAGAAGTATGTGCGTGGGTCAACCAAACTTGTGAAAACTTCTCGCGGTTATGAGACAGCTGGTATGCCATCGGATTATGCAGGTAAAATCAGTAGGGGCAAGTCGGGCAGTTACAAGTCGACTACCAGTAGCGTCGTTAGCAAATCCGGGCGCTTGAAACAGTCAACCAGATCGCCTGACAAGATTTACGAAAATTCCAAGAGTAAGTCAAAATCAAGGGGCTCATCGGAGTACTACCAGAAAAAGAGTGGTCGATCCGGTAAAACCTTGAGTGGTTCGTCTGTGTCGGGGGAACGGATCAAGAAAGCTGCGGCTTCGAAGTCGGGAAAGATTAAATCATCCAAATCCGGCAGCAAATCCGACAAGGCGGTTAAATCCGGCACCACCAATCGTTCGAAAGGCAGCAAATCTTCCGGCACCTACAAGCGATCCGGTAGCAGCAAGTCTCAAGGCAGTAAGGCAAGCAAATCAGGAACATATAAAAGCTCCCAGGGGAGTAACAAGTCGTCGGGAAGCTCCAAATCGACCGGCAGCACAAAAGCCGGCGGCCGCTCGGCTGTGAAAAGCAAGGGAGGAAAGTAGTTGAATGTGTGTTGACGCGTGAGGTTCGGACGCGTTAATTCAAAGAGGGTGGATACCATGAAACGTTTACTTACATATCTGATCTGCGCAGCCTTTGTCTTCTCGCTCAACGGAGATCTCCAGGCCGTTGAGAAGAAACAGAAGAAGGAGAGCTCTAAGAAAACGGCGCAACAAAAGCCAGGTTCATCGAAATCAGTCAGGAAGACACCTGTCAAGAAACAGACTGCCTTGAAATCGCAAAAAAAGTACGACACGTTCATCGACAGGAATAACAATGGCATCGATGACCGTCGAGAGAAGTTGAAGCCAAAAGTAGCCTCGAAGTCAACAGCCAAGAAAAAGCCAGCCCCCAAGAAAAAGGCTGCCTCTAAGGACAAATCAAAGGAATAGTATTGAGGGAAAGCCGAGGGAAACCGTCGCCGCAAGGTGGCGGTTTTTTTTGTCCGGTAGCCAGCCAAATTGAACCCTTTATGCTTGACTATCGTTATAAAAGATGTTAATTAACAAGGGATGCCATGAATGACTGCCATAATGGCAGTCATTCGGGAGGCTAGGTGTTGTAATATGGCATTTGAGAA
>JAOZPL010000196.1 GCA_029932795.1 Candidatus Zixiibacteriota bacterium
ACCCGGTAGCCGTCGGAACGATTCTCAATAATTGAAATCACACGTGAGAGGGATCGAATATCCCCTGAAAAGAATCTTTCCAGGATAGTCATGACTACCTGTAGCCGGGAGACATGTCACCAGCTGTCAGTTTTATGTCCCGCAGGCGAATCTGAATGTATGTGCGATCATGGTAGGTATTGTATTCAACCGAGTAAACAATATCCACCAGACAGCCCTTGTCAGAGATCACCTGCACCATATCGCCGAAACCGAATCCGATCACATCGAACACGGCCTCTCCCTTGCGTACCCGCATTTTCAAATGATTATGGCCAACCAGGCGAGGATTGCCAACCACCTCGCAGTTGCGCGTTAACAGAACCGGCCGCATGTTGTGCGGCCCAAAGGGTGAAAATTCTTCTATTGCCTGGACGAAGGAATCAGTAATATCCGTCAGTTCAATCTCTAGGTCAATGGTCAGTTTGGGGACCGTGTCCTCATGCGTCAATATCCGCCCGGAGACTTCTTTCAGTTTATCTCGAAAGGCGGAGATGTTCTCCGGATCGATCGAGAGTCCGGCGGCATGTTTGTGCCCCCCGTAGCGAATCAGCAGATGCTCGCACTCTTTGAGCGCTTCCGTCAGGTGAAACCCCGGAATCGACCGGGCTGAACCCTTACCCTCGCCGTCAGCGATAGCGATCATGACTGTCGGTAAATGATACCTTTCCACCAGTCGGCTGGCGACGATCCCAATCACCCCCTGGTGCCAGTCTTTGGCTGCCAGCACAATCGCTCGGTCATGTTCAAGATCAACTGTTTCTCGCATCTGGTCCAGAGCCTCTTTAAGTGTTCGCTCGTCGATCTGTTTTCGGCGCTGGTTCTCAGCGTCCAGTTTGCGGGCAATCTCGGAGGCCAGGCGTTCGTCGCGAGTGGACAGCAAGCGAATTGCCTCCCTGGCATCTCCAAGTCGACCGAGAGCGTTGATCCGCGGTGCCAGAACAAACACCACCTGCCCGGTGGTTATCTCCTTGCCCATCAGCCCTGATACGAATGCCAGTGATTTGAGTCCCGGTTTGGTCGTACGGGCTATCTGCTTGATACCAAACCTTGTGAGAATCCTGTTCTCGCCTGTCAGTGGGACGATATCCGCCGACGTACCCATCGCCACCAGGTCAAGATGCTCATACAATTCCGTCTTATCCTGGGAAAGTCGCTCGTAGAGAGCTTCGGCGAGTTTATAGGCCACGCCAACACCGGAGAGTTCACCCCCGTAAGTGCAATCAGGCTGCTTTGGATTAATGATGGCCTGGGCATTGGGAAGGCTCACGCCTGGTTCATGATGATCTGTAATCACGACATCAATTCCCTGCGAACGGGCATAATCAATCTCTCCCACAGCTGTGATACCAG
Organism: Candidatus Zixiibacteriota bacterium; assembly: GCA_029932795.1. Lineage (GTDB taxonomy): Bacteria > Zixibacteria > MSB-5A5 > GN15 > FEB-12 > JAOZPL01. The sequence continues at coordinate 1,393 of JAOZPL010000196.1, forward strand.
TATCAACCGTGATAATCAGTGAGATCCCTCGCTCTTTGGCTTCGTCTATCCCATCAATGCAAAGTCCATATCCCTCTACCAACCGATTCGGCAGATAATAATCAACTTGCGCTCCAAGCTTGTTTAGAACCATATACAGAAGTGTGGTGGCGGTGATGCCATCAACATCGTAATCACCGTAGATCATGGTCTTTTCATTCTCTAACAGGGCCTGCGTAACCCGCTCAACTCCCTTCTCCATACCTGTCATAGTGAAAGGATCCTTCAAAGAGGATAGTTCGGGATGCAGGAACTGGTCGATTAACTCGGGAGTATCAAGCTGGCGATTGACAAGGATTCTGATGACCTGCGATGGCAGGCTGGTTTTCTCGACCAAGTGGGTCACCAATGACATATCCGGCTCCGGGGCCAGAACCCACTTGGCAGGGGCCGACCGTTGAGCCCAGTTCATAGCTGACTCCCTTGTCATGAAACAAAACGAAGCAGGAGATAAGCCGAGTTCTGTAAGCTTCGCAAGGAAACCAACAGTCATTTATCTTGGCAACCGGTTACGCGATTGCTCTGTGCAGCCCACCCGGGAATCTAACGGGGCGAATCAACCCCTCTTCCCCTATTTGGCCTTGCTCCGGGCGGGGTTTACCCACCACCAACATCTCTGCCGGTGGCCGTGGTCTCTTACACCACAATTTCACCCTTACCCGCTGTTAGCGGGCGGTATAGTTTCTGCGGCACTTTCCGTCGGATCACTCCGCCCCGGAATTACCGGGCGCCCTGATTCTGTGGAGCTCGGACTTTCCTCACTTTAAATCTGCACTTAAAGCGCGACTGTTCCTCCTGCTTCGTCTGCTTTCGTTAATCTATCACAAACAGTAACACATCTCAATCTCATGGACCGGCCTGGAAAGCCTCTGGTCAGACATTCCTCCGGTAATTCGGCGCTTCTTTGCTGATCGGCACCGAATGTGGATGGGACTCCAACTGACCGGCTAAAGTTATCCGGACCATCTGGGCCCTACTTCTAAGATCGTCAAGAGAAGCCGCTCCGCACAGCCCCATTCCGGATCGAAGACCACCGACAAGTTGAAACACAAGGTCGGCCAGCTTCCCCTTGAATGGCACGCGCCCTTCGACGCCTTCCGGAACAAGCTTTGAGGATTCCTCCTCATGCTCCTGGAAGTACCGATCGGAACTCCCCTCCGCCATAGCACTTACTGAGCCCATGCCACGGTATACATTATAGGAACGACCCTGGAAAAGCAAGGTTTCTCCGGGGGATTCCTCCGCTCCGGCCAGTAGCGAGCCAATCATTACTGCCCTTGCCCCACAGGCGAGGGACTTGGTAATATCACCGGAATACCTGATTCCGCCATCCGCAATCACCGGCGTGCCAGTCTTAGAAGCGGCCTCAACAGTGCCGAGAATCGCTGCTACCTGCGGCATGCCCGCTCCTGTGACCACCCGGGTAGTGCAGATAGACCCCGGGCCAACGCCAGCCTTGACGGCGTCGGCGCCAGCATCAATCAGCGCTCCGGCACCCTCAGAAGTAGCTACGTTTCCAGCCATAACCGGCACCTTGCTATACTTTTTCTTCAGAAAGGTAATAGCTTGTAGAACGCCCTCGCTATGACCGTGAGAACTGTCCACCACCAGCAGATCGACCCCGGCAGACACCAGCCTTTCAGCTCTCTCTTCCAGGTCACTCCCAACGCTGACTGCCGCAGCCACCCGCAGGCGTCCCCGTTCGTCCTTGGCGGCCAGCGGGTACTGGATCCTTTTCATTATATCCTTAACCGTGATCATCCCCTTCAAGATGAAATTATCATCTACGATCAGGAGCTTTTCTATCCGGTGTTGGTGCAAAATCTCTCTGGCTTTATCCAGATCCGTTCCCTCGTTCACGGTAATCAGATTGTCTTTGGTCATGATGTCCTTGACGAGAAGTGTGGTGTCCTTCTCAAAACGCAGATCGCGGTTGGTCAGGATCCCAACCAGGCGACCTTTTTCCGTTATCGGGATGCCGGAGATCGAGAACTTTCTCATCGCTGCCAGAGCATCACCAATTGTTCTCTCGGGAGACAGCGTGATCGGATCGACAATCATACCGGACTCGGAGCGCTTTACCTTGTCAACCTCATCTGCCTGTGCCGCGGGTGAAATGTTCTTGTGGATGACACCGATTCCTCCCTGCCTGGCCAGCGCGATCGCCAACTTGGCCTCAGTGACCGTGTCCATCGCGGCTGACATTATGGGGATATTCAGCTTTATCCCGGGAGCGATCTCGGTGGTAACGTCCACATCCCGGGGAAGCGTTCTCGAATGCCCCGGTACAAGCAACACGTCGTCAAAAGTTAACGCTGTCTCTTCAAGAATCTTGACCATGTTGAACTATGACTCCTCTCGGCCGATTGTTATCGCCGTCACACCCCACGTCCACTATCTAGTTGGACTCCTCCCCATCCCAATAAAGTAACGCACCACAGTTATCACAGGAGCGGATTCTGTCGGCACGCTTTATTTCCTGAATCTTCTTCGGCGTCAGCGACTTGAAACAGGCACCGCAAGCTCGCTTTTTAACCGCCACCACTGCCCGGCCCCCTTTTCCCCGGCGGACCCGCTCATATGTTGATAAGGTCGACCTCGGGACGGTAGCCACAATCTCCCGACGAATTTCCTGCTTGCCGCTGACTTTGGTGCCAATCGAGTCCATCTTCTCCTGAAGTATCTTCAACTGTCTGGTGTTGTTCTCCTTGACCTGCTTTTCCTTCTCGGCCAGCTCGGTGATATCCGTTTCAAGCTTCGATACGAGATCAATCGTTTCCAGCAGTTCCGTCTCGCCTGAAGAGATAGTCGCTTTGATACCATCAATCTGGGTCACCAGAGCGTCATATTCTTTGTTGGTTTTGATTGACATCATCTGCTGTTGATACTTCTGAAGATCTGCTTCCTTGCTTTTTATACCCAATTCCAAGTTTTTCTGCTTCACCTTGGCCTCTTCCAGTTGCTTCCTGGCATCGGCCAGTTTCGTCTCAGCTTCTACCACTTCACGCCGGAGGTTTTCCATCATGTCAGGTAAATAATCCTTGGATCGCTCCAGTTCGCCGAGGTCGTAGTCTATAACCTGGAGTTTCATAAGCATCTCAAGATGGGGGTGCATGTCACAAATCTCCATGGGCAAATAATTCTATTAAGGGAAATT
>JAOZPL010000197.1 GCA_029932795.1 Candidatus Zixiibacteriota bacterium
GAACGATCGCTGGTGCTTCTGGATGAGGTGGGGCGGGGGACCTCAACGTTCGATGGTCTCTCGGTGGCCTGGTCGGTAGTGGAACATATCAACGAGAACAGCCGGGCGCGGACAGTTTTCGCTACCCACTATCACGAACTGACTGGCATGGCGGCAATCTATAGGCCAGTACGTAATTATCAGGTGGCAGTGAGGAGATGGGAAGACCGGGTGGTTTTCCTTCACAAGATTATCGCCGGTGGCTGTGATGATTCCTACGGCATCGAGGTCGCCCGACTGGCAGGACTGCCACGAAAGACAATCAAACGCTCTAAACAGATTCTGAGACTTCTGGAATCCGGCAAGTTTACCCAGAGTGATCTGGGGAAGGGACTCTACAAGGAGAAAGTGCAACCCACTCTCTTTGAGGAACCGCCATCATTGATCGAACAGAAGATCAAAAATGCTGATCTGGACAACATGACACCGGTGCAGGCGTTTGATTTTCTCCGCAAGCTGGTGCAGGAGATTGAGTGATGGCGTCATTATCTGACAGCCGAAGAAAACCCTGGATTCGCCCGCTGCCCGAGCGCCTTATTAACAAAATAGCGGCAGGGGAGGTGGTCGAGAGGCCGGCATCAGTGGTTAAGGAACTGGTGGAGAACGCGCTTGATGCCGGTGCGGTGCGGGTTGAGGTCATCGTGGAGAAAGCAGGTGCCAAGCTTATCAAGATTGTCGATAATGGCTGTGGTATCGGCGAGGACCAGATCGAGGTCGCATTCTCCCGTCACGCCACATCCAAAATCTCCGACTTCCGTGATCTGGACTCCATTACTTCGTATGGTTTCCGCGGTGAGGCACTGCCGTCGATTGCCTCCGTTTCCCGGACGCGTATGGTCTCGCGACCAGTTGATGCTGACGTTGGCACAGAGGTCATTTTCGAGGGTGGAGTGCTTCAGTCAAAGCAGCCGGTTTCGGCATCACCCGGAACAGTGATTGAGGTAGAGAACCTCTTTTTCAATACTCCGGCTCGACGAAAGTTTCTCAAAGCCGAAACCACCGAGCTTCGACATATCTCGCGCACAGTAACGGCGCTGGCTATTGGCCGCTATGAGGTTGGGTTTGTTTACCGTACCAATGGGCGACAGTTGTTTGCTGAACCCGACGGTTCTGATCTCCGGGAGCGTGTCAGCTCCCTTCTGGCGCAGGGCAGAGGGTTGATTCCGGTTGTTGGCCGGAGTGGGCCTGTCAGTGTAGAGGGGTATATCGGGCGACCGGATCACGTGCAGAGCAATCGTTCCGGGCAATACATATTCATCAATAACCGGTTCATTTACTCGCCGACTTTGCTGCATGCTTTTGTCGCCGGTTACGGAGAACTGTTACCGCGTGGTAGTTATCCGGTCGGTGCCCTGCTGCTCATGGTCAATCCGGTGGAGGTTGATGTCAACGTTCACCCGGCGAAAACCGAGGTTCGGCTCAGCCGTGATCGAGAGATACATGAGGCTGTCCGCCATCTTATTAAGGAATCATTACGGCACGACGGCATCGTGCCCACGGGTCGCGCTTCGATACCTGCATCGTTACCCCGGTCAGTAAAATCTCCGGCACCTGACCTGGCGAAGCCGCCGGTCAGCGGTTTGCACATCATTCCCGGTATTTCCGAAATTGCCGCTACCAGCCAGGAGTTTCTCTCAAAGTTGTACGAACAGCCAAAAGTGCCGGGCTCGGCTGCTGACTCACCAGTTATCCAGGTGGACACCCGGACGGGTGAAATAATAGAAGCCGCGAAACAGTCATTAGGCGTTACTGCTGAACAATCTCCAACCAATCAGGTTTCCTCTGCCGCGTCGCTCAACCTGATAGGCTGTTTTTCTGATACTTACCTTCTGTTTCAGCGTGAGGATGAGTTGCTTATTGTAGATCAGCACGCGGCCCATGAGAGAGTGCTGTTTGAGCAGGTCCTGCAGCAATTGGATGACCAGAAGATGTTGTCGCAACAGCTTCTGCTGCCCGTGCAGGTAGAGTTGACCCCCGAGCAGTTGGCGCTGTATGAGGAGGCCGGGGAGATTCTGAAACGATCCGGTTTTATCACCGGCTGTTTCGGCGGGCGGACAGTAAATATCGAAGCTGTACCTTCGATTCTTTCCAGCAAGTCGCCCGAAGCTTCACTTCTTTGGATTCTCGATGACATTACCTCCCTCAAGAGGGCAGGATACGATTTCAAAAAGGCGATGGCCCAGTCGCTGGCCTGCCGCTCAGCTGTCATGGCTGGGGACAGGCTGAGCGATAAAGAGGCTCTGGCGCTTCTTCGTGATCTATTTAAGTGTGAGAATATGTATTCCTGCCCACATGGCCGCCCTACTTTCATTAAGATGAGTCGGGCCAATCTGGATCGTCAGTTTGGCCGTGAGTAAACCTGATCGGATACCGGTTATCTGTGGTCCGACAGGATCGGGCAAGACAGCTGTTGCTGTTCAACTGGGTGATCAGCGCCCGGTTGAGGTTGTATCGGCTGATTCACGCCAGATAATCCGACATCTGGATATCGGTACGGCCAAACCGACCGTTGATGAACGCCGCAGGACCAGGTTTCATTTGATTGACCTGATCGAGCCTGGGGAGAGATACAGCGCCTTTCGATTCATAGTTGATGCCAGCCGGGTCATCCGGGAAATAGTGGAGAGGGGGCATATTCCGCTCGTGGTTGGAGGTACCGGTCTCTATCTGCGTGCCTTAAGTGAGGGCGTGGTCGAGATCGAACAGGAGGATATGGAACTGCGTCAGAAACTGGAGCAGGAGATGGAAGTGCTGGGCTCTGAGGCTATGCACAAGCGACTTGAGAGTATTGATCCTCTCGAGGCTGCTCGGATCCATCCCAACAACAGAGTGCGTGTTATCCGGGCGCTGGAGATATACTACCTGACCGGTAGAACAAAATCAGAACTGGTGATCAGCGGTGCGTATAAAAAAGTTGAGTGTGATTTTGACTATCACTGCCTGGCGCTGCCTCGCGAACAACTGTACGAAAGAATAAACGACCGGGTTGATCGAATGATAGCTCACGGATGGCTGGACGAGGTAGCGGCACTGGAGGCCAGGGGAATGAAAGGGCACGTGCGCAAGGCTAACGTGCTCGGCTATGGCGAACTGCTTGATGTACTTGAGGGCAAATACAGACTAGACGAAGCGGTGACCTTGATAAAACAGAACACCCGTCGTTACGCCAAGCGACAGATGACCTGGTTTCGTCATCAGGCTGGTTGTACTTTCTACGAGACCCCGTCAGGACTGCTGGAGGCATTGCGCCGCAGTTAAAGATAAGATTGTAACGGCATAAAAAAGCTTGACACCCGCGCTGGTTATTGATTTAATGGCAACCACTTAGCGGAAACCCGGGTCAAGCATCGGCGCTGAGAGTCCGATACTATAATGATAGTAGCCCTGGCAGAAAGTCACAGCAGCAGATTGCAGGGAGGCTCTGTTTGAAAGCACTGGCACAAATATCTCAGGTAATTATCAGTCTCATCATCGTATCTGTTCTGACCCTCGGCTGCGGCGGAACGAGGGGATTGTCTTCACCGCAGGTTTATGGCAAACCCTCAGGTAACATTGAGACTACTTCCCCATCGGCCGAGGTACCATCCGATACGATCTCTGCACATGAGCCGGAGGCTTCAGCTGCCGATCTGGCGGCTAAGTCTGCACCGGAGACGTTGACTTCGTCCGGACAATCCGACTCCTCACCACACTCCCTTGCGACCGGAGAACAGCAGAATAAAACCGATTCCTCTTCTTCAACTGTTCCTTGCGGCAATCAAGCCGGGATTGGAGACAGCAGTCTGGTTAATCTGTATTACGGCCAGTTGGCTGACGCTGATTCCGCCTCGGCGGTCGATGACGACATTTGGCGACGCTTTGATCTTGCCGACGAATACCACGCGATGGGAGCGATCGCCAACCGTGAGGGAAGCTGGGAGGAAGCTCAGTATTACTTTGAGAAGTGTCTGCGAATACTGGCGAACCTCGATATCGAGGCGGATTCCGTACTGACACCGGAGGCTGTCAAGTACAATACGATCCTGGACAATGTGGTAGCCGATTACCAGGTGGCGCTTCGCTCCCTGGGAAAGCTTCAGGGAAACGCGGCACCATCGGTCCTGGTCGAACGGTTCTCTGATTTCGAAAAACGGCATGGATCCGATACACTCGTTGTATACAATGGTGAATCACCGCCGGTCAGTTATGATCTGCCGGTAGTTATGAACGACCGCGTGAAAAGCTCGCTCATATACTTTCAAACTGTTGCTAGAGACGCTTTCACGAAGTATCTGTTACGCTCGAAGAGATACGAACGACTCTTCAAAGAGATTCTGAACCAGTATGGATTGCCCAATGACCTGATTTACCTCTCGCTGGTGGAATCAGGGTACAACCCACACGCTTATTCCTGGGCGCGGGCGATGGGTCTCTGGCAGTTTATTTCGTCAACGGGTCGTCTTTACGGCCTCAAGCGTAACTGGTGGCTCGATGAACGAAAGGACCCGGTCAAAGCTACACACGCCGCGGCCCGGTTCCTGAAAGACCTGTATGAGAAGTTTGGCAACTA
>JAOZPL010000198.1:0-1618 GCA_029932795.1 Candidatus Zixiibacteriota bacterium
TTGTGCAAATAACGCTATGTAGAGGCTGCCGGTGGTAATCGGCAGCCTTTTTTGCATCCGCATGTGAGTCACTTTTTTTCGGCTCGAAGAGAAGTTTTACTGTATATTAGATACATGGGGAAAATGTCTTTAAAATGCTTACTTCCGGCTGTTTTATCGGTTCTCTTTATTCAGGTATCTGTCTCGGCGCAGGTGGCCGATAAGGCTGGCGTGATGCCTGCGCAGGCGTACCTGAGTGGCCAGTACCATCCTGACCCCTCGTCAATCAAGGTGGCTCGGCTGCATTATTCCGGTGGGGGAGACTGGTACTGGGGCGGCTCGTCGGTGCCCAATTTTCTCAGGTATCTTAGAGACAACACCTGTTTTCCGGTAGACACCCTGGAAAGGCAGGTCTCTATCATGGATGCCGACCTGTTTCGGTATCCGTTCCTGTTTGCCACCGGCCACGGGGTGATGTTGTTCTCAGTAGAGGAAAAGGAACGGCTCCGAAAGTACCTGCTTGGCGGTGGTTTCCTGTTTGTCAATGACTCCTATGGCATGGCCAAGACATTCCTCAAGGAGATGAGGTCACTGTTTCCGGAGCGTGAAGTCGTGGAACTGCCATTTGACCACCCAATTTACCACTGTTTTTATGATTTCCCCAAGGGGCCACCCAAGATACATGAGCACGACGGCAAGCCACCCCGGGGATACAGCATTATTTTGAACGGTCGGGTGGTTTTATATTTCCTGGTGGAGTCTGATATTGGCGATGGCTGGGAAGATCCTCAGGTGCACAACGATCCGCCCGAAAAACGGACTGAGGCGTTGCGCATGGGGGTGAACATTCTCACCTACGCCCTGTTATATTAGTACCGGCAATCAGGTACTTGCCACGTTGACGGTAGTCGATATTGAGAGAATCAGGGATAACTTTCGCATTGGTGCAAGGGTGACACTGTGGCTCAGATGAAATCAGGTTCGGAACTGATACGCAGGCTGTATTCAATACTTCGCCGTCAGCGCCTGGTCCTCCTTACAGCCGGACTCTTAAGCACAATTGCGGTCATCCTCGTGGCCATTGTCCTTCTTAGCTTGCTGGCCAACGTCATGATCCTGCCGGTCTGGTTCAAAATCTCGTTGCTGGTGGTGGTCGCCGGGGTTACGATCTATTCGCTTGGCCGTTTTGTGCTGGGCCGGCTTTTTCGCGGATCGGCGGACAGCGTGGCTCTGCGCCTTGAAGAGCGTCATCCGGAACTGAAGGGTCGGCTGATAGCTGCGGTACAGTTTACCCGGATGCAACTGCATCCAAGCTACTCAACGGAGTTGCTGGCGATGACAGAGCGGCAGGCGCTTGAGGAGGCGAGTCGTATCAATTTCAACAAGGTGATTTCTTTTCATCCTATCTTTCGCACTGCACGGCTTTTTCTGGGTGCCTCGTTTCTGGCGGTGGCTCTGCTGCTTCTGTTTCCCGGATTGTTCAGCTATTCCTATGAGGTTTACTCCCATGCGACGACCCAAATAGCCCCCCCGCTGGCTTACGAAGTGGTGCCTGTACCCGGTTCGACCGAGTGGGTGAAATACCGGGATATCCAAATCGGGGCTGCTGCCTTCGGGCAGCGTCTGCCGGAGAGGGCCT
>JAOZPL010000198.1:1628-4566 GCA_029932795.1 Candidatus Zixiibacteriota bacterium
CATCACCGTCTTGCCGGCGAGAGCTGGCAGAAAGCAAGGATCGATCTGAAGGCGGTACCGCGGGTTGCCACTGATCGGGGAGATTCACTACAGTTTGCAATCACCCTCAGGCAGATCAACAGATCCTTTGACTATTACGTGGAGGTCGGCCGGCTGAAGACAAAGATGCAGAGAATCGACGTGGTTGACCGTCCCCGGGTTATCGGTATCGGTCTGGACATATTCTATCCGGATTACACCGGTTTGTCACCGCTGACAATCGATGAGGACAACGGTTCATTCTCTGCGGTGGTGGGAAGCCGCGTCAACATGAAAATCGAAACCAACCTGCCGGTGAAGTCAGCGGCCCTCGTTTTTGAGGATTCCAGCCGAACCGTGCTGGCGGTTGAGGATAGGGTGTCTCGCGGGTCTCTTCTCGTGGAGAAGTCCCGATCATATTACATCCGACTGCTGGATCATCTGGGTGAAGAGAATCCCGATCCGATTGAGTACTACATCACGGCCATTCCCGATGAGTTCCCGACAATCGATGTCATTCGTCCCGGTTTTGATGTCAACCTCAACGATGAGATGGTCCTTCCGCTCAAGGTGAGGATATTTGATGACTACGGTTTCTCCTCGCTGGTGTTGAAGTATACGGTCGTTTCGCAGGGACGGCCATCGGAAGAGCACGTGGCGGTGCTTCATTTCTCCGACCGGATAAAGACGGAAGGGGATGTTGAGTTCAACTGGGATATGGAGCCGCTTTATCTTTTCCCGGGTGACTATCTCACGTACTACTTTGAGGTAGCGGATAACGATTTGATTTCAGGCCCGAAGGTTTCACGTTCGCGCCAGTATGTGGCCCGGTTGCCGTCGCTCGATGAGTTGGTCGCCCAGACGGAAGCGGAGAGTCAGCAGCGGATTTTCAAGACCGAGGACCTCATAAGGTCCGGTCGGGAGACGGTGCAGCGCCTTAAAAACGTTGTCCGCAAGCTGGAGGCTCGAAACGCAAACACGCCCAAAGCCGACTGGCAGGATCAGAAGGAATTGCAGTCAATCGCTGAGAAGAACGAGGAAATGTTGCAGCGGATCGAAAAGATGGCTGAAGAAATGGAGTCGGCACTGGAACGGACGCAGGAGAACGCCCTGCTGAGCCGGGAGATCATGGAGAAGCTGGCGCAGATTCAGAAGCTGTTTGAAGAAGTTGCCACACCGGAGATGAAAGAGGCTCAGCGCCGGTTGATGGAAGCCCTGCAGAGAATGGATCGTGAGCAATTGGAGCAGGCAGCTAAGGATTTTCAAGTCTCGCAGGAAGAAATGTTGGAACGTCTGGAGAGAACCCTGGCGCTGCTGAAGCGGTTGCAGCTTGAGCAAAAGATGGAAGCCATGATACGGAAAGCGGAGCAGATAGCGGAGCGTCAGCAGGGTATGAATGAGAAGACCGCCGCAGCCGACAGGACATCGCTGCCCCCGATGAGCAAATCCGAAAACGAGATCAAGCAGTCACTGGAGAGATTAAAAGCGGAGGTTAATGAACTCAGGCAGATGATGAATGAAGCCAAGATGGAGGCTTCGCCGGAGGCTCAAAAATTTGCCGAGGCGGTTGAAAAGACCGACGCCGGTCGGGATATGCAGGCGATGTCGGAATCTCTACAGCAGCAGAAGAAGGAAGCTGCCGCCAAGCAGGGTAAGACGGCCTACACCAAGTTGATGGACATGCTTGATGAGATGCAGAAGCAGTTCGCATCGCTGACAGAAGATGACAGCGAACAGATCAAAAAGGCGATTCGTCGTGCCATTGACGACGCCAACTATCTTTCGCAAGGTCAGGAGGAATTGATCCGCAAGGCAGCCGCCATGGATCCTCGCTCACTGGTTCTTCGTGAGGTAGCCGTCTCGCAACAGGATCTGTCCTCGGCCTGCAGCGGCTTGAAGAACAGTATTGTTGAACTGGGCAAGCAGTCGCCGTTTATAGCGGCGGAACTTCAGAGCCTGCTCAATCGCGCCGTGGCGAACATGGGACTGGCGGTGCAGGAGTTTGAAAACAGGCGTGGCACGGCGGCTACCCGAAACCAGCGTGAGGCGATGGTCGATCTGAACAAGGCGGCGCTCCGGCTGATGGAATCGCTCGATCAGCAGAAAAAGTGTGAGAACGCCAAGAACTGTAATCAGGGCATAGCGAAACTGGAAAAGCTGTGCAACAAACAGAATCAACTTAACCGGCAGTGCCAGAATCAGTGCAACAACCCGAAACCGGGACCGGGGAAGCAGGCGAATGCCGCTCGGGAAGCCCTGCAAAGGCTGGCCGCAGAACAGGGGACGATCCGCAAGTCGCTCGAGCAACTCCAGAGGGAATTCGGAAGTTCACGGCATATCCTAGGCAGACTGGACGACATTGCCCATGAAATGAAGGAGGTCGAGGAGAACCTGGCTGATGGCGAGGTTGGCGAGGAAACCACACAACGCCAGCTACGCATTTACTCCCGTATGCTTGAGGCCGCTCGGTCCCTTCAGCGTAAAGATTTCTCCGACCAGAGACGAGCCACCACAGCAGAAGAGCAGCCGGTGTATATCCCCCCGTCCCTGCCCGCGAACCTTCTCAATGACAGGCTTCAACTCGAAGATCGCCTGCGCGACTACCTCGGCACCGGCTATCCCAGTCAGTACGAGGAGCAGATCAAGGCATACTTCCGAGCACTTCTGAAAACGGAGGCACAAAGGCACGAACAGTCCGGGTCTGGTGTGGAACAGTAATGATCAGGCTTGTTGTATTACATCTTGTACTCATGTTGTGTCTCGCCGGTCTTCCTACCCCGGCGCAGTCGGATGAACGACCGCAGGTCTTGCCGATTCCCAAGAGTGACGTTCAGCAGATGGACGACCCGTCAGCCCGGGTCACAATGGCTCGTCGGCTGATCCGTATGAGAGACTACCGTGGGGCGTCGGCACTTCTTGA
>JAOZPL010000199.1:0-4306 GCA_029932795.1 Candidatus Zixiibacteriota bacterium
TGCGACGAATACGTCTGTGAGAAGCTTGACAAGTTTTTCGAGATGGTACCTGCCTGCAGGACGACCCTCGATGAAATCAAGGTCAGTCTCTGAGCCAAACCTATATTCGGATTATCACGGCTTGCAGTTGCGGCAGGGGGAAAAGCCCTCGTATAGAGCTTCCTCGCGGGTTTCAAAAATCTGGAATGTGCCCGGTTTCAGATCCCGTACCGCCCGACAGCCGGGCCGGTGAAAGCGAAATGATCCCTGCTTGACGATGTAATAATCTTCTGGAGCGCGCTTAAGGCCATGCAGACCGACTCCCCGCTTTATCGCGTTACGTTGTGCGTCAAGAAGCTCTCTGATCTCAGGGCTGTCCAGCCTGGTGTCACGAAACAGATACAAGTACCCCAGCCCATTCTCCAGAATTATCTTGTTAATGAAGAGCGAATCTATATAGAGATAGCCAAGCAGCCTTCCATACTTGTCCCGCCGTTGATTGACGAATCTGATATCGGCGATCTTGCCGACTGCCAGTGAATCCAGTAATCGTGTCGCCTCATCAAAAAGCGGCTGTCCTTTTTCAGGCGTATCGATTGCGCGCAACCGCAGCCTGTCGCCGCCCTGTAGTTCCATCGAGTCACCGTCCTGCACCCGCGCTACAATGAACCGATCGGTAGGTTCCCTTTCCTGACCGATCTCCTCAACCAGCCGGAACGCAACAATCAGGAGCGCCAGCAACAGAACCAGCGACCATATCAGCAATCGCCTTTTCTTGGTCCTCCGTTTAGACGACACTGCCACTGACCCTCACCTCGGACCAGCCTGCTTCGCTAGGTCGCACTTCCACCAGATATTCCACCCTGTCTCTAATCTCCTCAACGTGGGTAATCAGAAAAACCTGTGGAAAACGGTTTTTAAGACCTACCAGGCCCTTGAATATCAAATCACGCCGTTCGTCATCCTGCGAACCGAAAACCTCATCCAGTATGACAAATGAACGCTCCAGCCCGGCCGACTCCGACAGGGCCAGCGAGATCGCCAGCCGCAAGCAGAGGTTGGCCAGGTCCTTCTCACCCCCGGAAAAACGGTCCACCCCGAAAAACTGCGAATAGTCCAGAATCCTGAGATTGTAATCCTCATCCAGTTCCACCAGACCATACTTGCCGGCTGTCATCTCCGATAGCAATTCACTTGCGAGTTCACTTAGCCGTGGCCTGATCCTTGCAATCAGGTACATGCGGAAGTCGGCAAACAAGCGGCTGAGCCGCTCGCCGTGATACCTGTCGGTGCGTAATGCTTCTAGTTCCTCCGCAGCCTTCTTAAGGCCATCCAGTTGTTCACCTTTCAGATCATGTTCCCGCCGGGCAAGCTCAAGTTCCTTAACAGTGCTGGCTACGGCCTCTTTTTCCTTCTCGAAGTGTTGCTGAACAGCAGACAAATCAGACGCTACCCGCTTGAACTCTGATTCGTCAAACCCGATCTCCCTTTGTTCTTGCTTCAGCTTTTCCATCTCCATCGTGAGACGGGAAAGCTTTTCCTCGCTCCGCTGAAGTTCCCGACGCGCTGGTTCCAGCCGCCGGAGACTGCCGGTTATCTGATTACGTCGCTCATTGAGCTTCTCCAGTTCAGTGACCCGTGTCGCTACCCGCTCATACTCAGCACGGTCGAATTCAAACTCTCCGAGTTCCTTCAGTTGTGCTGCCAGCTTATCCAGTTGTTTGGAGGTGTTGTCTAATCGCTGCGTGAGGTCTTGCTCCTCTTTTAGCGTCGCCTCGAGCTGTGTCTCCAGTTCAAACTTTCTTTTACACTGCTGCTCCAACTTTGCTACTTCTTCTCTCAGTTTTTCCCCGTTGGCCTGCTTTGCCGGTATCTGCTCTTTGAAAGTTTGAAGCCTGCCCATCAATTCCCGGTGTTCCCGGTCAAGGTGAGCTTTGATTGCTGGCAGATCATCACCGAACGGCCGATGGCACCGGTCGCAGACAGTATCGGGACCGATCTCGGCTATCGACAAGATCTGATCTTTCAACTTCGCCAGTTCACGCTCCGTGGCTTCGATTCCAGCCTGGAGGTGGCTCCACTCCGCTCGGGCAGCGTCCAGATTCTCCCGGCCGCTCTTATGAAGTTGCTCAATGTTTTCCGGTATCTTCCCCAACTCCGTGGCGGAGCGGTCAAGTAACTCGCGGTTCACTTTCTGCCTTTGCTCAAGTCCCTCCTTATCCACTTTGGCCGATTCTATCTGTTCGCTGATCGCAGTTCGATGGGCTGCCCGGCTTTTAATCTCCATGAGCTTCTCAAACTGATTTTTGAAAGATTCAAACTCCTGCAACTCTCTTTCGAGGTCGTTGAGCTCACGTTGCGCATTCTCAAGATCAGCCACTTCCGCCGATGAGTTCCCGATTTGTTCACGAAGGTTATCGGCGGTGGTCTGTTGAGCCTCGATACGCGCCGAGAGTTGGGAGCACGCTGATTTCCCGGCCTCGTGCTCCCGATATGCAGCCGTCAACTCATCCAGTCGCAGCTTTGTCCGGTTGCATGCTCCTGACTGCATATCCTGTTGACGTTCAAGCAAATCAATGTGCTCCCGAAGTCTGGTGATGTCGACCTCCAACGGCTCCTTTTGTGCCAGTTGCTGTTCGATATATTCCCCCTTCTCACTGCTGACACGGACATCTTCTCTGATCCGCTGAATGGCTCTATCGAGCCGCTCAATACCGAGCATGCCGGCCAGGTGCTCCCGCCTCTTGGACGGCATCAGGTCTGACAGCGCGTTTAGCTCCTGTTGCCGGGCTAGGAATGATGTCAGGAAACCTCGCCAGTCAAGTCCAAGCAACTGCTCAACATAGGCGCGCGTCTCCGTACTCCCGACTGATGCGGACACCCCGCCCCGGTACAACTCCACCTCCGGTCGCTCCCGCCTGCCGGATAACCGTCTGACCACCCGGTAGGGTTGCCGGTTTATCTCGAACTCCAGAGAGACTTCACAGTTCTCAGCACCACCGGCAAACGAGGACTTGATCTCATCCTTGCCGGAGCGTGCCACCTGATTGCCATACAGCGCCCAGGCGATCGCCTCCACGATCGATGATTTACCGGAGCCGTTCTGCCCGATGATCCCGATCAGGGCATCGGGAAACTCAAGATGCACGTTCCGGAGCACCCGGAAATTGCAAATGTCCAGCTTAATCAGACGCATGGTCAATGCAAAAACCCACCTTTTGTACACCCTGTCAAGGCGATTATAACTTTCACCCTACTGGCGATGGAAGAAAGTGAGATTTTAGAAGGTGGAAAAAAAGGCGAAAAACTGGAAATAATTTCCTTTTTTCCCTTGACAACTCGCTGTAATTCCATACATTTCATACTGCGAGCGTGTGTAAGTTGTTATAGTGGAATCTGAGAGCCAATTTGATTCAGCTATAACGCCCTCTTAAGAACCAGACTTTTGTTAAAGAATCAGGGTCTTAAAATTAGACCTTGTAACTAAAGTGTGGACTATACCTGTTGTGCGAGGGGGCACTCAGTTCAGCCTGCATCAGACTTTAACAACTGACCGGTTTTTGTTCTCACATTTTTCCTCTATTTGTTACTTAACAATCCGCTAACGCTTGAATTTATGAGGTTCAGGCAATGCGGGACCTTTTAGGAGGTAAAGAATACACAACCTACGAGTTAGAGTATGAAGCGACTAATTTTTACACAACTAACGGAGTTCAGTAGAAACTGAGCTGACTCCGACTCCAAGAATGAGGAATAAATATGAATTCGTCGACTGAAGTGAGAATCCCAATTTTCCCTAGACATTTGAGTGGGATCATGGCCAATTGCTATGGGCCTGCCGATAAACTCGGTAGGTTTGGTAATCGGTCTGCTTCGGCAAACGAGTTTATGCCTTTCCTTTATTTAAGGAGGAAATAAATGTTAAAACGACTAGTAACGACGGTATTCGTTCTGGGGCTTATTCTGGCCTTTAACGGTACTGTATTTGGGGATACCCCCCAGGAAGTTACGCGGAAGCCACTTGATTTCGGCAATCCGACCATCTCCGACAAGGTGCGGCCTCAACCGGGTACGGTGTTGCCAGAAGGTTACGCCAAGGCCCGACCGCTACCTGTCCAGATGGCAACCCCGATGAAGAATCCACCGGGACCGCAAGGACCTGATACCGCTGGCTGTTACTTTACCAGCTACTGGGATCCTAACACCCAATGGGACTACATGTGGAATATCGCGGGCGAAAGACAATGGCGGAAGATGGCCATGCGCTTCGACGTCCCATCGGGCCATGTCGGTGAGCTGTACGGCGCCTCGTTCTGGATCTGGTGGA
>JAOZPL010000199.1:4316-4541 GCA_029932795.1 Candidatus Zixiibacteriota bacterium
GCCTCAGGCTGTGGTCGAGGTGTATGATGACGCTGCCGGCCTTCCCGGCACCATGATTCATGCCGACACCTTCAACCTTGGCACGCTTCTGCCTGCCGACGGTTCCTCGGCAACGTATTTCTACCTGCCGTTCAGCTCTCCGGTGTATATTACCGGCAGCAACTACCACATCTGTCTTGGAACCACCGGTGGCTCTCCGACTGATGAGTTCGTCATGGACTCGGG
>JAOZPL010000200.1 GCA_029932795.1 Candidatus Zixiibacteriota bacterium
TGTCAGATCAAGTTCAACTTTGGCGTTGCCCTCAGTCAGGCTGGGGAAATCTTCTGCCTGAAGCGTTTCATTCTTGGACATCACAATAGCGGTATGCACGTTGTTCTCCAGTTCCCGGACATTCCCCGGCCACGGGTGCTTGGATAAAAGCTGCATAACCTTCTTGGGAATCTTCTTGGGCGGTATAGACAACTGCCGCGAGAACTTATCCATGAAGTTGTTCACGAGGAGGGGAACATCACCACGCCTCTCGCGCAGAGGGGGGATGAAAACGGAGACAACTTTCAGCCGGTAGAAAAGATCCACCCTGAAAGAGCTATCCTTCATCGCCTGCACCAGCGATTTGTTGGTGGCGGCGACGATGCGAACATCGACACTGATCGGGTCATTCCCGCCCACCCGTTCGAACTGCTTCTCCTGAAGGACGCGCAGGAGCTTCGACTGGGTGAGCATGGACATATCACCGATCTCGTCGAGAAAGAGAGTACCACCGTGAGCCTGCTCAAACTTGCCGATTCTCTTATAGTAAGCACCAGTGAAAGCTCCCTTCTCATGACCAAAGAGCTCCGACTCGAGTAGCGTCTCGGGCAACGCCGCGCAGTTGACCGAGAGGAAGGGATTGTTATTGCGCTTAGAGTTGCGGTGAATGGCCCGGGCGACCAACTCCTTGCCGGTGCCTGATTCACCAAAAATAAGCACGGCCGCATCGGTTTTGGAAACCTGACCAATCAGTTTAGCGATCTCTACGATCTCCGGGGATTTGCCGACGATTTCTCCAACCTCGTGATGGGGCACCGGCTTGGGCAGCTCTTCAACGAGTTGGCTGATTACCTGCGAACCGTAGCCGCAGGCTTTGGTGACAGTGTCAATCAGCTTCTCTATCTCAAACGGCTTGGTCAGGTATTCATAAGCGCCCTCGCGCATGGCCTCGATGGCGTTTTCGGTCGAGACAAACCCGGAGATCATGATCACGGGCAGACCGGTGCGGGCCGCTTTGATCTGTCTTAAAACATCCAGCCCGGAGAGAGTCGGCAGGTTGACATCAAGCATCACCAGATCAACGTCATCATGATCGTGGAGATACTCACTAACCTCGGTACCGTCCTCCAGGAAGTTAAATTTGAATCTGTCGGCATCGAACAGATTGGCTAAGGAACGTGAAACTTCTTTGTCGTCATCTACTAATAGTATGTTCTTCATATCCTTCTGCGCCCTCAGAGGTACATTCTATCTTATCGGCTTCAGGGGGATTTTTTGTAGCGAAAAAGGCTATCTCTGGGTTCCAAAATGACCTGTTTCCACAAGGTAAAAGGGGGTAACCAGACATCCAGACATATCCGCCCGATGAATGTAAAACTGCTGTCCGATCGTCCCTGTGACCAACCCGGCTGTGACTTGTTGATCAGCCACGTACATACCTGTATCAAACTGTCAGAGATAAAAAAGGCCAACTCGGTTGAGTGGCCCGATCGTCAGATTCAGACGCTCTTCAGCAGGCACCTCTGCCGGTCACTACTACTACGACGGTTTTGAACAGGATCCTGATGTCGGCAATGATCGATCGATTGCGGATGTATTGCAGATCAAAGCTGACCTTTTCAATCACGCTGGTAACAGATGAGTCGTAACCGTTCTCCACCTGAGCCAAGCCGGTTAATCCGGGTTTCACCTGCAGCCGCTCCGCGTAGTTCTCAACTCTGGTCGAGAGGTCAACCACCAGACTGGGGCGCTCCGGACGAGGACCGACCAGGGACATTTCACCTTTGAGGATGTTGATGAACTGCGGGATCTCGTCCAGTCGCGCCCGGCGGAGGATTGCCCCAAGACGGGTGATTCTCATATCGTTCTTAGTTGCCCAGACCGGCCCGGAGTTCCTCTCGGCATCGTTGATCATGGTCCTGAATTTGATGACCTTGAAAAGCTTACCCAGGTAATCCCGATGACGCCGATCAGAAGCGGAACCTTCACGTAATGTCGTCCCCTGGCGCTTCCTCCGATCACTCCGGCGACGGTTAACCCCCACACGTACCTGTCTGTAAAATACGGGACCGGGAGAGTCCAGCTTTATCAGAATGGGGAGAATCAACCAGAGAGGTAATGTGAACACCATCCCGGCTAGAGCACCAATTACATCAATTACTCTCCTTACCGCTCTGATCATGACATCTTTGAATCCAACCCATTTCGTCATCCTGACAGGCATAGCAAGTGTATCCGACATTTAACTGGTAATAAAAAGCAATCCCGATTGCACGCCAACAAGAATCTTGCGCATATTCTCGGGTTTTCCCAACCAACCATTACAAATCACAGTTGTTACGAGATGGAAGTATATAACATATTGTCTCCCAATAAGATATGGCAGCTAATGAATGTATTTGATGAGATGAGGGACAAGGGTATGACAGAATGCAATTGTCGTTTCAATCTATAACAGGACCACAACAAATAGCAGATGGTGCAACCGGTAGATTTTACAGTTTCGTCCTATCAGCCATATCGCCGACGAAAGGTAACCGGTAGTTTTTCCCCTGCAGAGCAAATACAATTCCTGCCACAGAGAAGGCTGCTGCCACCAGCAAGACGGCTGTAAAAACAAAACTTGAAATCCTGTCAATAAGGAGAACCACCGCGGCCAACTCGATTAGGAAAAGAACAAGTCCCTGCCGGGCATGGAACCGTGCCTCCTTATTCTCTTTCATATTGAGCAGCGGAATGAAACAGAGAAACGGAATGTACGACATCATGGCCGCCAATCGCCCTTCTTCAGTGGCAAACCCTTCCTGGGCCTGCTGCTGACCGCCTCCTTGCTTCTCATCACCACCCAGAGGTGGAACAGAACCCGATGGTTTTTCCTTAGAACTATTGTTAAAAAAAGACTCTGTCATACATCCTCCACGACTCACCCGTTATGGATCAGGATGGCCAGAACATCTCCTTATGTTTTTCCGGCACGCTTAGTCCGATCGGCTCGTGTTCGGGCCAGGTTTCAAGTTTCTTATCGCCATCATAAAGGCTGATATTGAAGCCAAGTGGGCCGAATCCATCCGGCCAGATAAACCGTCGCTCAATGGCCAACTCAAATATCTCATCCAGTGCGAACCTATAACTACCCCTCACCTCCCCAGCAAAACCCCTCTTACCAGCGATCAACTCCAGGATTCTGTTTGCCGGGGCGCTCAGGGTAACAACAAACTTCAATTCCTTAAACAAGTCTAAAGCTTTTCTATTGTGGAAGTCAAGTCGAATGTAAAACCTGTCTCGATCATAGGCAAAATGAATGGCTGAAATATACCTGACCGCCCGGTGCATACTGCTGCCTGCCCGGGCACAGTCAAAATAACCAGCCCCAGCCCATTCATAAAACTGGGTGATGCGACCGTCGATCTCAGCCGAAAGCAAGTCCTGAGGCGGTAGAATATACGAGGAGATACCACCGCCTTGTATGGGACTGAGTAGTTCGTTTGGGACCTCCTTTCCGAGTTCTTTATAAACAGCGGCCAGGTGGTGCCGGAATATCCTGTCGAACTCCTCATTATATGCACTGCGGTGTTCGTCACCGTACCACCAGCACCAGTCGGAACCCTCTGCGATGTAGATCAAATCCCAGGCGCGCGCCAGCTTCTGAGAATCGATATCCGGATGCTCTTTTTCAAATTGAACCGTCATATCTCTGGCGTCGCTCAGAAGATCCCAGGCGGTGTTGTCCTCCTGATGCCCGATCCATATCCTGAAATTGTGATTGATCCATGAACCGGCGTAAACAGATGACAGGGGACGGGCCTGGATTGTCTCGGCCGCCTCCGACATGGTCACGGTCTCGATCTCCGGGTCTTCACCGAGTTGCTGGTACAGCAGATCGAGGAATTCGGTAGCGTCGTCCGGGAAGTACTCCCAGGCGTTTTCTCCATCGAGTATAACAGGCACAACTGTATGATCCAGACCGGCCATCAACAGCGTCCTGAGCGACTTAATGTGACCGATAAAATCCGCCACCGCCCGATCAGCAGGCCAGCCGGAATAGACAAAGCCAATACGGTCAGAGAGGGCCTGGTCGCGGAAAAACAGTTTGAGTCCTGGTCCATATTCATACACGGTGTGTAGCGGGTTAGACGCCCGGTCCATTCCTGATTTGGCCAGCGAATGAAACAGGATCTCCTGATCGCTGGCCGTCCACCTGATCCCCTCATCAATCATAATTGCAAGGACGTCTTCGGAAATCGAGCCTTCCGACGGCCACATACCGGTTAGAGGACGTTCAAACAGGGATTGAAACTTCTCCGCCGACATTGCAATCTGTCGGCGGGCATCCTCCGGGTGAGCAAACCGTTTCCGGGGCAGGCTGATACTCGGCAGCGCTTCTCGGGCTACATCAGTATCGCACAACAGGGGCAGGATTGGGTGGTAGTAGGGTGTGAACGAAACATCAATTCTTTTCTCCTGCAGCAACCGACGATAGGTTGGCACCACCTCTCCAAGCAGTTCCAACTCCCAGTCCAGGAGAGCCTGCTTTTCGTCCTCTGTATAATGACG
>JAOZPL010000201.1 GCA_029932795.1 Candidatus Zixiibacteriota bacterium
TTTAAAGGTTACGGCGGTTTTACTACTGGTTTTACTTTTTTTCGTACCGGAGCACTCCTTTTGCTCGAAAAGGTATCGATTTGCGAGAGCATTTAGATGGATAGCCGAGACCTGGACAAATATGAAACCCTTCGACGGCTGGCTCTGGCCGGCTCACGTGGTGACGATCTGCAGGGGACCGCAGAGACGGCCCTGCGTCAAGCGGCTGGGCTGGTCAGGCTGCAGGCTGCGGCCATGTATCTCTGGGATGAGAAGATGGCGATTACGGTTGCGGTGACGCATGCCGAGAGTGATGCTGCCCGCGAAAAACTGGTTTCACTTGAAGAGGAGTTGTTCCGGGGTCTCCGGCGGGATCGTCAGATGCTTTCAGCCTACATGACTTTCGGTGGGGAAACGCCAATGCACTCATTTACCCTGCCACTTCGGCACGGAACGAAGGTCTTTGGCACTGTGATCGGCATTCAGGAAGGAGACCGAAAGCTTCTCGCGGAGGATGCGTTTCTTGAAGCGCTCAGTGCCGCCATCGCCCTGAATGTGCTTGCCGAGGGGATCGGGCAGGAAAAGGTTATCTCAAAAGACGCCCGGCAAAAAGAGAGGCTGGGGGCTATTATCGAGACGGCGGTGACCGTCAATCACGAGATCAATAATCCCCTTACCGCGATCCTCGGCAATGTCCAGCTCCTTTTGCTCAAGCGCAAGGACCTCGATAAGGACCTCTCGGACAAGCTGAAGACGATCGAGGCCTCGGCAATGAAAATCAGAGATGTTACTCAGCGCCTGCTGCGGCTGACCTCGGCCCGCTCAGTAGAATACACCGAGGGGACCAGCATGCTCGACCTGTCCGACGAGCCGAAGGACGAGAACAAACCCTAGATTTTCTGCCTGCCCGCCCCCGTCCAGGTCCTGCCTTGCATTTCTGTTACCTGCGAAACAACCACTTGACAAGTTCAGCCATGGGTTCCGGATCGTTGTTGATTATACCGGTTCCATGACCACGTTCCGGGTAGATACGCAGTTCGCAGTTCTCCTCGTTGAACTTCTGAAGATACAGGGAGGCTTTCCGAGAATTATGATCACGCTTCCGCACCATAATAAGCATCTGGCCTTTGAAGCTCTTCACATGATTCTCCGGAACCAGACCCCGGTAGTTCTTTCCGGGGGAGAGCATGACGACCTTCTTGATGCCCGGCAGGTGCTCGGTCATGATCATCGCCGTATTGGCACCGATTGACGCACCGACAACAATTATGTTGTCCTCATCGATGTTGTACATGGTGTCAGCAATGATGGAAGCGGCCATCTCGGCAACCTCCGGAGGCACTTCCAGCCAGTGAGGTTTGCGCATATCTTTGTAGGTTAGTGTGTGCCCCTTGTACCTGATCGATTTCCCGTGTCCGCGCAGATCGAAGTTTAGGGTGTAGGGCATGATTGCAGTATGGTTGGTGTCGGATTCTACGTATTCTCTCATTGCTTCCAGAAGAGGTTCATAGCTTTCGTGGGTATGGCCCATCATAGGCAATGTGATCAGCAGTGGCGCTTTCTGGTTCCCCTCTGAACGGGTCAGCCAGGCGTGAAGTTCCAACCCGTACTTGGTAACATATATCTTTTCCTCAGTCTGATTGGAGGCTGTCTTTGTCTCCGCCAGGGGGCTGAGGGCAGCAGAGAAAACAACAAGGAACAAACTGATGTAACTTATTATCATCAGAACCTCCTTCGTTTGACTATTGACTTCGACGAGTCATTGGTATGAGAAATAAAGGTCGTGAAAGAACGACCTCTGGCATCTTCGCCGTTTATGCTATGTGCATCGTCTGAAATACATGACACACATTCTGGTCATTCTATTCCAGCAGTTTCATCAGAAAACAACTATATGACGTTCCCTTCCTCGATCACAGCGCCGGTGGCAAACCTCCCGGGAGCCAGCGATTCAATATCAACGGTTGGTTCTTTGCCGGTCAGCACTTCAGCGGTAACCATGCCTGCGGCCGGGGCATGCATGAAACCGTGTCCGGAGAAGCCTGTTACATGGAACATCCCGCTGATGACCGGTTCCCACCCGATTATTGCCCGGTGGTCGGGCGTGGTTTCGTACAGTCCAGCCCATTGGTTGGCTATCTCGGCCGTCTCCAGTCGCGGTATGCGGTCAAGCGCTTTCTCCAGAATCTTGTCAGTGTAGTCGGGATCGATGGAGATGTCAAAGGATGGTTCAATCGATTTGTCCGCCCAACCAAGCAGCAGGCCCTTCGATTCCTTATGAGTATACAGCCCGCTCTTGACATCAACTACCATTGGAAAGTCTGGCTGTAAAAAATCAAGTTCGCCGGTGGTGACAATTTGCCTCCGGTAAGGCTGTACCTGTATATCGGCACCAACCATATCTCCGATCAGACGTGAATAGGCTCCGGTACAGTTGATAACCAGCGGGGTACTGATATTTCCTCGTATGGTCTTCACTTTGCCTACCTTACCTTTGGTTGTTTCAATGTCGGTGACTTCTGCTTTCAGTTCAATGTCAACACCTAGGTTGCGGGCGGCGTGCTCGTATCCTGAGAGGAACTCGTGGGGATCGCCTAGACCGTCTTCGTGACAAAAAGTGGCAAGTTTGAGGTCATCCGTCCGGACATCGCGGGCACACTTATGAATGTCTTCGGGTTTGAGAAGTTCCACAGCAAGGCCCAGAGATTTCTGTAATTCGTAACTTTTTTTAAAGGTTTTAATATCGTTGTCATCAGAGAGCAGGAACATGTAGCCCACCTGGTTGAACAGAGCCTCAGAGCCTGTGTCCTCCTTGAAACGGGTGAAAAGACTCTCAGATAGCATTGACATTTCTATGTTTACCCTGGTGTCAAACTGGGCGCGGATGCCACCGGCTGCCTTAGCGGTCGAGCATGAACCCATAAATGGCTCTTTTTCGACCAGGACTACTTGTCCATATTTTTCACGGGCGAGGTAAAAGGCAACCGCGACTCCGATAATCCCGCCCCCGATAATCACAGCGTCGGCTGTGGTGCGCATTAGTTGTCTCTCCCGCTGGGGTTGACAATTACGTGAACTTTTTCACTAATTTACAAAAACCCGCTCCAAAGTCAAGCCGTCTGGATAGTGGATTTGCCCCTCTTTATATGCAGCCTCAACAAATCACTTGTACCAACTGCTAGAAAAGGTAGATTGGTAAGTTGTTATGCAAAGGGCACTAACGAACAGACTGGCCAGATTGTTTCAGCTATCGGAGACGCATCTCCTGATTATGCTGTCAGTGTTTGTAGGTCTGTTCACCGCGATTGGAGCTATCGGATTCGTCTACCTGATTGAGTACTTCAATGGGCTGTTTTTTGGACTGACAGATCAGATTCTCACCACGGCGGTCGGATTCGCCAACTGGGGAGGCTACAAGCTCTGGTTGCCTCTGATCCCAATGCTCGGCGGCCTTTTGGTGGGTCCTATTGTCTACAAGTATGCGGTCGAAGCTAAGGGGCACGGGGTACCTGAGGTAATGAACGCCGTCGCCCGCCTTGGTGGGATAATCCGTCCCAGGGTGGCGGCGGCCAAAACAATCGCCTCTGCTATCTGCATCGGTTCCGGGGGATCGGCAGGACGGGAAGGACCCATTGTCCAGATCGGTTCGGCTATCGGTTCAACTATCGGGCAGTGGTTTCACATGTCAGGGGAGAGGGTCAAGATACTTGTTGGCTGTGGCGCAGCGGCCGGTATTTCTGTAATCTTTAATGCTCCGATCGCCGGGGTTATATTCTCGCTGGAGATTATTCTCGGCGATTTTGCCATCAGAACGTTCTCACCGGTCATTCTGTCGTCGGTGGTGGCCTCGGTGGTCAGCCGGGCGGTTCTCGGCAATCACCCGGCTTTCGATGTCCCCGGATATTCGCTGGTCTCAGCCTGGGAAATCCCGCTCTATATCGTGATGGGGATTGCCCTTGGCGCTCTGGCAGTCCTGTTCACCCGTACATTGGTACGGTTTGAAGATCTATTTGACAACCTGAAAGTATCCAACTGGACCAAACCGGCAATCGGCGGCCTCCTGTTGGGTGTTTTGGCGATGTTTTATCCACAAGTTCTGGCTGACGGTTACCATACGATTGGTCTGACACTAGAGGGTAATATGACTATATGGCTGCTTGTCATTCTCATCTTTGGAAAACTGTTGGCTACTTCTTTAACCCTTGGTTCAGGAAACTCCGGAGGTATCTTCGCACCCTCGCTCTTTATGGGTGCCGCGGCTGGCGGATCGTTTGGCGTGCTCGTGAATTACATCTTTCCGGGAGTAACAGCTACACCGGGTGCCTATGCTTTGGTTGGAATGGCTGCCATGATTGCCGGGACCACGCATGCGCCTATGACAGCCATGTTGATCATCTACGAAATGACTTGGGATTATAGGATTATTCTGCCGTTGATGGTGACGGTCGTGTTTTCAGCGCTGATCGCCGGCAGACTGTTTCCCCATTCGATCTACACGGCAAAACTGTACCGGCGGGGAATTGAGATTCGGGGTGGTCGGGATATTAATGTG
>JAOZPL010000202.1:0-4223 GCA_029932795.1 Candidatus Zixiibacteriota bacterium
TTGCGCTTCACGGTACCGGTGGGTTGATGCCCGCACGACCTTATCGGGAAGTTCCGGTGCCGGCGGTTTCCTGTCCCAGCCTATGCTGTCGAGATAATCCCGGATCGGCTGTTTGTCAAATGAAGGTTGCGATTGCCCTACCTGGTATTGCTCAACCGGCCAGAAGCGGCTGGAGTCAGGCGAAAGGACCTCGTCAATCAGTATCAGTCGGCCATCCTTGTATCCGAATTCGAATTTCGTGTCGGCGATAATGATTCCCCTTGTCAGAGCATACTCAGCCGCCCTCTTATACACGGCCAGTGATTTCTCCCGACACAACTCGGCAGTCTCCACTCCGACCAGAGACACCATCTCGTTGAAACTGATATTCTCATCATGACCCTCATCGTTTTTTGACGACGGTGTGAAGAGCGGTTCGGGGAGTTTTTCAGATTCCTGAAGGTCTTCGGGAAAAGTGAAACCGTGAACCACATTGGTGCCCAGACTGCGGGCGGCGAGCAGCTCTTTCCACATGGAACCGGAGATATATCCCCGGACAATGCACTCGACATCAACCCGCTCGGCTTTTGTGACAATCATGGAACGGCCTTTAAGCTGATCCCCGTACTTGTGAAGAACCTCTGGATAGTCTTCGATACTTGCCGTAACCAGGTGATTACCAACCGTATCTTTAAGAAACTCAAACCAGAAGAGCGAAGTCTGGGTCAGCACCCGCCCTTTACCGGGAATGCCGTTCGGCATGACGACATCGAAGGCTGAGATACGATCCGTCGCAATGAACAGAAGCGTATCTCCCAGGTCGTATATGTCGCGCACCTTGCCCCGCCTGAACAGCGGGTATTCCTTGATATCAACGGCCATTACGACACTGTCATCAGTCAAGAGCATACTCTCCTCTTATCAGTTTTTGCAACACCCTGGGATACAGCCGGTGCTCCTGTTCCAGTACTCTGGCCGCAAGCGTGTCCGGGGTGTCATCGGGCAAAACCGGTACTTGTGCCTGTTCAAGGACCTCCCCGTGGTCATAGATTTCATCAACCAGGTGAACAGTCGGGCCGGACTCTCTGTCACCCGAGGCGAGAACAGCTTCGTGAACGTGATGACCATACATACCCTTGCCGCCGTATTTAGGCAGGAGAGCCGGATGGATATTGACAACCCGCCGAGGGAAAGCGCGAACGACCGCCAATGGCAGCAGTTTCATGTATCCCGCCAGGGCGATGTAGTCGATTCTGCGTTCCTGAAGTTTAACCACGAGATCACGTCCGGCATCTTCCAGTGAAGGGAACTTCTTGGACTTGAAGACCAGGCTTTCAATGTTTTCTCTCTCAGCGCGCTGTAAACCAAAAGCATCCCTGCGGCTCGAGACCACCAGGGCTATCTCCGCCGACAGCTCGCCTCTCCTGGCAGCATCGATCAGCGACTGAAGATTGGTGCCGCCACCGGAAATGAATACCGCGATCCTTGGCTTCGTCTCATCCATGAAGTTCTACTCTTCCAGTTTCCGTTTGAGTAACTGACTCACCAGATGCGGATTGGCCTGACCATCGGTGGCCTTCATCACCTGACCGATGAAGGAATTAAGAAGCCCTGTTTTACCGGCACGGTATTGCTCGACATTTTTCTGATTTGCAGATAGCACCTTCTCAACGATGGCCAGCAGCATAGATTCGTCCGAGATCTGAGTCAGTCCCCTTTCTCTGATAATGACCGCGGCGTCCTGACCGGTTCTGGCCATATCGGCAAAAACCGATTTGGCGATCTTTCCTGATAACTCACCTGAAGTCACTCGCGCCAGTAAATCAGCCAACTGTTGCGGTTTGAAAGGACACTCGTTGATATCCTGCCCTGACTCTCTGAGGAAACCGAGCAACTCTGTCTGGATCCAATTGGCAGCCACCTGACCATCATCGAAGTGAGCCATGACTTCCTCGAAATAATCAGCCAGAGACTTACTGTCAGTTAAGACCTCGGCATCATATTCACGAATTCCGTACTGATTTACAAACCTTGTCGCTCTCGCCACAGGCATTTCCGGGAGACATTGTCTGGTTCTCTCAATCCAATCATCGGAAATAACTAGGTTGACCAGGTCAGGCTCCGGGAAATACCTGTAGTCATGTGACTCCTCTTTGGAACGCATCACCTGTGCCGCCTGCCTTTTTTCATCCCACAGCAGGGTGGCCTGCTGCACCTCCTCACCACTCTTCAACAGCTTGACCTGGCGATCGATCTCAAATCTGAGAGCCCGCTGCACTCCCTTGAAAGAGTTCATATTCTTCACTTCCGTGCGGGTACTGAACTCTTTCTGACCAACTGGCCGCACAGACACGTTGGCGTCACAGCGAAGCTGCCCTTTTTCCATGTCACCGGAGCAGATGTCCAGATATTGAAGTATTTGTTTAAGAGAGATGAGGTAATTATATGCCTCTTCAGGGGATTGCATTTCTGCCCCGGAAACAATCTCAAGCAACGGCGTACCGCATCGGTTGAAATCGACACGAGTAAAGTTTTCACCATGTTCCGGGTGAAGTGACTTGCCGGCATCCTCCTCAATATGGATACGTATCAACCGACATACTCTCTCCTCGCCATCCTGGAGTCGGTATCTGATCTCCCCTCCCTCGCCGAGGGGTCGGTCATATTGCGAGATCTGGTACCCCTTGGGGAGGTCAGGATAAAAGTAATTCTTACGTGCAAAGGCTGATCTTTTTTGGATAGTACCTCCAACCGCGAGAACCATCCGCATAGCGAACTCGACAGCCTGCTTGTTCAGCACCGGAAGCGCCCCCGGCAGCCCCAGACAGACGGGACAAGTCAGACTGTTGGGTGGCTCGCCATAGCTTGCTTTGCAGCCGCAGAAAATCTTGCTGTTGGTCGAAAGCTGCGCGTGAACTTCCAATCCAATGACAGGTTCAAATTCTTCTTGTGTGGCCAAATCCCTCTCTCCACAGGAAGAGATGTTACTCCATCAAATGATCGACGACCGGCTGAAGACGATCACCCGCCACTACCTTTTGTGTCTGTCTCCAAGACACAGATTGCAGAATATAGGCTGTGGCATCGGAATGTCAAATCCAATGCTCAAGAATATGGGCAATCTGAAACAGCGACAGTTCATCGAAATACGAGGCTGTGAACTGTACACCCACCGGACGACCGTCTGACATTCTACTAAACGGCACTGAGATCGCCGGACACCCTGTCAGGGAAGCAGGTATCGTATAGATATCAGAGAGGTACATAGCCAGCGGATCATCGATCTTCTCACCGAGCCTGAATGCTGCAGTCGGTGTGGTCGGTGAGACAATCAGGTCAACCTTACTGAAGGCGTCCTCGTACTCACGGCGAATCAACTCCCGGACCTTTGACGCTTTCAGATAATAAGCGTCATAATAACCGGACGAAAGCGCGTAGGTACCAAGCATGATACGCCGCTTAACTTCCCGCCCGAAGCCGACACTTCTCGTTTTGCTATACATATCGTCCAAGGACTCATCACTCCCGACACGCAGGCCGTATCGGACACCATCGAATCGGGCCAGGTTGGCAGAAGCCTCAGCCGGTGTAATAATATAATAGCAAGCTATGGCATATTCTGTACTAGGCAGGGAGATATCGACGCAGGTATGTCCGTCATGTTCCAGAGCTTTGATGGCATCTCGCACCACCTTATCAATCTCGGAGTCCAGCCCCTCAGCGAAACACTCTTTTTGGATGCCTATCCTGAGCTTCCCGTTTGTTTCAAGCAAGCCGGGATAGTCAGGATGATCGAAGGCTACCGAAGTTGAATCGTTCGGGTCACGACCGCACGCCGTTTTGTACACCAGGGCGAGATCTCTCACGTTGCTGGCGAGCGGTGATATTTGATCAGTCGACGAAGCATGTGCCACCAGACCGTAGCGCGAGACGCTACCATAGGACGGCTTTAGTCCAAACAATCCACAGAAGGCCGCCGGCTGCCGGACCGAGCCACCTGTCTCGGAGCCAAGCGCAATCGGTACAATCTTCTGCGCCACCGCCGCCGCCGAGCCGCCGGATGATCCGCCGGGAGTAAGCGTGTGGTCAAACGGGTTTTTCACCGGGCCGTAGTACGAGGTCTCGTTGGAAGACCCCATGGCGAACTCGTCCATATTAGTTTTACCGATAATAACCGCGCCGGCATCGATAAGGCGGGTTACAGCAGTTGCGTCATATGGCGGGACATAGCTATCCAAGATGTA
>JAOZPL010000202.1:4233-4527 GCA_029932795.1 Candidatus Zixiibacteriota bacterium
AGGGTAGTCAGTGTAGGAGATGTTGTCTTTGATTGCCACCGGCACACCTGCAAGCGGGCGACGTACACCTTTTCCCTCCCTGACCTCATGATCTATCGCCCTGGCCTGGGCCAATGCCTTTTCTTCACAGATAGTGATAAAAGCGTTAAGCTCCTGGCCTTCGGTTTTGGCAAGTCTAAGCGCCTCCTTCGCAATCTTGACTGCGGAGAAACGACCATCTTTTACGCCAGCGGCGATCTCAGTTGCGGATAGGTTCTTGTAGTTGGGCATGCAGGGCAATATAGAGGATTATCG
>JAOZPL010000203.1 GCA_029932795.1 Candidatus Zixiibacteriota bacterium
TTCTTTCAGGGTGCTGGCTACGTTACCAACAGCCCGGTCGATATTCTCATAAGCCCCGATCGTTTTTTCATGAAAGGGATTGTAGAGATGGGAATACTCATCAATGCCAAAAAAACTGCCTATGATGCACATACTGCCGGCGCGAATCCTCTTGATGATTAACCGCTCCACCATGCGATCCACCGGACGCCAATCGTCGGTATGACGCGCTTGCGCAATGCGAATCAACCGCCGAAGAACCGGTTTATACAGAGGCTTGCCGGGGCTGTAATCGACAAGCTCAAGAATCGAACTCGGTCGATCAAAGTGCTCGTAGAGTGATGTCGACTTCTCCGGATCCATGTCCCGGCCCAGTAGAAGGCCTCGGGGGCTGTTCAGGCTGCGATGACGATAAACACTCCATCGTCTGGTATCATGCGTGCGGCGGCAGAACCAGCGATATCCGGGTATATTGGCGGTGCCCGGGTGAAGACCCGAGACAAAAGGAATGTGCGCCGGACCGGTTGTGCTGGGGAAAACGGTAAGAGCAGTCCGAAAACAACCCCGGTCAGTGATATGCCTCTTGATCTCGGGCAGTCGGTCACTCTCCAGGAGCTGTTGCGTCAGATCAGCGCGAGCGCCGTCGGCTACCAGAATAATACAGCGTTTGTACAAAACAATCTCCCGGCAGCATGTTCAACGAAGACCTTACACTCCGAGACAGGCAAGTATAGCCTTTTTGTCATTCCCTGGCAATGGAATTGGTTCCCATTTCCCGTCTCGATTCATGCAGTACCGGCTATTTGAACTCCGTGCTTGACTCTTTCGCCATAAAAAACAGCAATTCCTGTTGCGGCGGGGTGCTAGAAGGTTATCTTTAATGATGGGAACAAAGCCCAGGACGTGGTTGTTGGACAATTCATTGTAGCTTTGCATGGCAGATAAGAAATCCAAGGCAACCCGGATACCACCCGCCTTCCACCCTTTTCTGTTTGCTCTCTATCCGGTTCTCTTTCTTTATGCCCAGAATGCCGACCTGTTGCTCTGGACGGAACTCATCGCCCCGCTGGGAGTGATGCTGGCGCTGGTGGTTATTCTATGGTTTGGACTGGGCCTGCTTGTGAAGGATCACACCAAACTGGCTCTGTTGATCTCAACTGCGTGGCTGCTCTTCTTCTCTTTCCGCCATATCCAGAAAATGGTGTACACGCTGACTCCCGCCAGCGTAATGATCGGCAGAGGACGGTACTTGTTACCGTTGATTGGCGTCTTGTTTCTCCTTTTGGCATTCCGGGTGCTGAGGAGCCGCCGTGAATTAAGGAAAACAACGACATTCCTTAACACCGTCGCCGTTCTCTTACTCGCGATTTCGACAGTACAGATCGGCTATGCGTATCTTATACGCACCGAGGCCAAACCACTCGATAACCTGCCGCTTGCGACAGACCTTACCCTCGAAGAGATGCCGGACATCTACTATATCGTTCTGGACAGCTATGCCGGCAACAACATCCTCAAGGAGATGTATCACTATGACAACTCGGGCTTCCTTGGAGAATTGAAAAAGCGGGGGTTCTTTGTTGCTGAAGAAAGCCGATCGAACTATTGTCAAACGCATCTCTCTTTGGCTTCATCCATGAACCTTACTTACCTGGACAGCCTTACGGCTGAATTCGGAGTGGAATCCGGGGATCGCTCGGCGCTGTTCGACATGATCCGGAACAGTACCGTAGCCAGCAGCCTCAGGCGTCTCGGCTATCGGTTTATTGTTTTTGCCTCTGGTTGTTCCGTGACTGACTGGGCGGCTGCAGACGTTTACGTCAGATCGGGCTTGTCTATAGGCCAACTGAGTAACGCTTTGGTCAATGTCACCCCATTACATGGCCTGCTGCGGTTGGTAGCGCGTACGCTGGCCGGTTCTCAATATGAGTGGCACCGTCGATGGTTGTTATACACCTTTGAACATCTCGCTGACTTCAGTGGCTCAGATCAACCCGTGTTTGTCCTCGCTCACGCGATGTCGCTCCACCCACCGTTTGTGTTTGACGAAAAGGGACAGCCGGTCAACCCGGAACGTCCCTTTACGTTCAATGATGCCGATGATTTTATCAAGGAAGGGGGGACAGAGAACGAGTATCTGAGTGGCTACCGCAGGCAATTGGCGTTTGTGAATCAGAAAATCCTGGCCACTGTTGACGACATCCTTTCAAAGTCAACCCGTCCCGCCGTCGTCATCCTGCAGGCCGACCATGGCTCTCGCATACGGCTTGACTGGAAGGACATCACAAAAACCTACCTCCCGGAAGCGTTTTCGATACTGAACGCGTATCACCTGCCAACCGAAAGCAACCCGGGGCTGTACGAGAGCATCTCTCCCGTGAATTCTTTTCGGGTGGTATTTAACTGCTACTTCGGGACCGGGCTGGAGTATCTGCCGGATCGAAGTTACTACTCGACGTGGGGGCGGCCATACGATTTTGTGGACGTGACTGATAATGTAAGCTCCCGTCGGGCAAAAGAAGCAGTACCAAGGAAGGACGCCCTAGATCAGGCAAACACAGAATAATGCCTGTTGAAGTCTCGCGCGATTAGTTTATCTTTAATAGAACATGGCTGCAGTAAAGGGAGGCACTTAGCAACTGTATATGGTACATTATGGATAAAATGATATCTAAAACTACCACGACGCCACGGGTGTTCCATCCTTTTCTGCTTGCTGTCCACCCGGTTTTATTTCTGTATGCGCAGAACGCCGATCTGGTTCCCTGGACAGAGCTATTGGCTCCGGTCTGTATCGCGGTGCTGCTTGTTGCAGGGATGTGGCTCGGGCTGTGGCTGTTGTCAAATAATCGAGCCAAATCAGCACTACTGATTTCGATTGCCTGGTTGTTGTTCTTTTCGTACGGCCATATACGTAACGTTGTTGTCACGCTGGTCCCATCGGGCTTGCACCTGGCCCGGAGCCAATACCTGCTGCCACTTCTGGGTCTTATTTTTGCCCTGACTGTTTTCTGCGTTTTGAGAACGCGGCGCAAACTGGCGGGACTCACACGGTTTCTCAACATTACCGCAGTCTTTTTGCTGGTTATCGCGATCGCACAGATCGGTTACGGCCATCTAACGCGGTATGATACCAGCCAGCTGGCTCGTTTGCAGCTTTCGGCCAACATGACGCCGGATGAAATGCCGGACATCTACTACATTATCCTCGATGGCTATGCCCGCGCTGATATGCTCGAGGAGATGTACAATTATGACAACTCCGGCTTCCTTGAGGAGCTGAAGAAACGAAGTTTCTTCATTGCGGAAGAAAGCCGGCCGAACTACTGCATGACAGTACTGTCGCTGGCCTCATCATTGAACTTGACATATCTGGACAGTCTCGCCGAAAGAGTGGGCCAAGATTCCCGGGACCGCTCACCGGTACAGGCCATGCTGTGGGACCACGCAGTCGCCCGCAACCTCAGAAAGCTCGGTTACCAGTATGTCGTTTTTGAGTCCTGTTGTTCCATTACCGATCGAGCGGTGGCGGACATTTACGCCACGCCCGGCTGGTCCCCCAGGCAACTGGGCAAGGCGCTCCTGCGGCTCACACCGGTCCCCTTTCTGTTACACCTGCTCGCCCGTCCTCTGGCCGGCAGCCAGTATGCGCGGCACCGGGGACGGCTGCTTTTCACGTTTGATCATCTGGCCGATTTCGCTGGTTTAGCACAACCGGTGTTTGTGTTCGCACATATTCTGGCTCCCCACCCGCCGTTTGTGTTCGACGAACATGGCCAGCCGGTCAACCCACAACGCCCGTTCACTTACAGCGACGGCCAGGATTTCATCAGGGATGGGGGAACAGCCGAGGAGTACGTGACAAACTACCGCCGGCAGCTTGTATTCGTTAATCAGAAGGTGCTGCATGCTGTTGATGATATTCTGTCAGGGTCTACCCGCCCGGCCGTTATAATTCTGCAGGGCGATCACGGCACACGCTTACATCTGGATTGGGAGGACATTTCCAAAACGTATTTCAAAGAGCCGTTTTCGATCCTGAA
The DNA here is from genome assembly GCA_029932795.1 of Candidatus Zixiibacteriota bacterium. Lineage (GTDB taxonomy): Bacteria > Zixibacteria > MSB-5A5 > GN15 > FEB-12 > JAOZPL01. The sequence goes on from JAOZPL010000203.1 coordinate 4,023, forward strand.
CGCTTATCGCCTCCCAGACGAGAGTGACCCGGAGCTGTACGGGAATATTTCCCCGGTCAACACATTTCGGGTGGTGTTCAACTGCTATTTTGACGCCGGACTGCCACTCCTGCCGGATCGCAGCTATTATTGCAGATGGAAGAGACCGTACGAGTTCGTTGATGTGACGGACTACCTCAGTGGCGAATAGGTCGCTACCAGAAAACGGACGCCAAACGAGCCGGAGTCCAGCAAGCCAATTCCCTTTACCCGGGACGACCAGTACACAAGTATGTGAACCCGAGTTCTCTTGCTCTCTCAGGCTTGTATATATTCCGGGTGTCAAACAGAACAGGAGTTCTTACGACCTGTCTGACGCGCCGCAGATCGAGATCTCTGAATTCGTTCCATTCAGTCACAATCATTACCATGTCAGCCCCCTGACAGGCTGTGTAAGCGTCATCGTAATAGTTAACAACCGTCAGGATTTTTTTCGCTTCTTCCATTGCCG